>JBDTNR010000307.1:0-4755 GCA_039933655.1 Betaproteobacteria bacterium
AGATCGCGCAGGTCGCGCGCCATCCGCAGCGGCCGTACACGCTCGACTACGTCGCCGGCATGTTCAGCGATTTCCGCGAGCTGCACGGCGACCGCACGTACGCCGATGACCCCGCCATCGTCGGCGGTCTCGCGCGCTTCAACGGGCAGCCGTGCATGGTGGTCGGCCATCAGAAGGGCCGCGACACCAAGGAGAAGATCCATCGCAACTTCGGGATGCCGCGTCCGGAGGGCTACCGCAAGGCGCTGCGCCTCATGAAGCTCGCCGAAAAGTTCGGCCTGCCGCTTTTTTGCTTCGTCGACACGCCCGGCGCGTACCCGGGCATCGGCGCCGAGGAACGCGGACAGTCGGAGGCCATCGGCCGCAACCTGTTCGAAATGGCCGGCCTGCGCGTCCCGGTGATCGTCACCGTCATCGGCGAAGGGGGCTCGGGCGGCGCGCTGGCCATCGCCATCGGCGACGTCACGCTGATGCTGCAATACTCGACCTACTCGGTCATTTCCCCCGAAGGCTGCGCGTCGATCCTGTGGAAGTCCGCGGACCACGCGTCGGAGGCCGCCGAGATCCTGGGCATCACGGCGCCACGCCTGAAGCAGTTGGGGCTCATCGACAAGGTCATCAACGAGCCGATCGGCGGCGCGCATCGCGACCACGCGGCGATCATGGTCACGCTGAAAAAGGCGTTGACGGATACGCTGCGGCACCTGTCGGAGCTGCCGGTCGAGACGCTGCTCGAGCAGCGCGAGGACCGCATCCTCGCCTACGGCAAGTACAAGGAACTATCCGCGGGCTGATCCGCGGCGGCACTGCGACACGCCCGCCAACGGCCATGCCGCAACCTGCCGAAACTGACGCGGTGAGCGTCATCCGCGACGCGGTCCGCGAGGCGATCGCGCGGCACGTGCCTCCCGGTTCTCGCATTGTCGTCGCGCTGTCCGGCGGCCGCGATTCGGTGGTGCTCCTCGATGCACTCCTGCATGCCGGCGCGGAGCATCGGCGCGCGCTGTCCTGCGTGCACATCCATCATGGCCTGTCGCCCAACGCCGATGACTGGGCCGGATTCTGCGAGCGGCTCTGCGCGGAACGTGACGTCCCGTTCACGCGGCGCAAGGTCGTCGTGGCCAGGACGCCGCAAGCAAGCCTCGAGGGCGAGGCGCGGCGGTCGCGTTACTGCGCACTTGCCGAGGACGCGGCGGCGCAGGGCGCGCGCTTCGTCGCGCTTGCGCACCACCGCGACGACCAGGCGGAGACGTTGCTACTCCAGCTCCTGCGCGGGTCCGGACCGCACGGACTCGCGGCGATGGCGACGGTACGCGTCGACCCCAGTGGCGTGTCCTGGCTGCGGCCGCTGCTGGACCTCCCGCGCGCGGCGATCGACGCGTATGCACATGCGGCGAGCCTCGTCTGGGTCGAAGACGAGAGCAACGCGCGAATGCGGCACCGACGCAACGCGGTGCGCCACCTCGTTATGCCGGCGCTCGCTGCGGTGTTCCCGGCCCCCGGCGCCACCCTCGCGCGCGCCGCGGCGCATCAGGCGGATGCGGCGCTGCTGGCCGATGATCTCGCGACGCTGGACGCCCACGCCGCTGGCGATGGTGCGACCCTCGACCGCACGGTCCTGGCCGCGCTGCCCGCGCATCGCGCGCGCAACCTGCTGCGCTGGTTCCTGCGCCAGCGCAGCCTCGCCGCGCCGTCAACGGCGCGTCTCGCAGCGATGCTCGACCAACTGACGCGCTCCCGCGGCGACGCCCATGTCCGCCTGCTGCATGAAGGTGTGGTGCTGGGCCTCCATGGCGGGCGCATCCATGTCCACGCGACGGCGCCGCCGGCATTCGACGTGCCGTGGCACGGCGAGCAGTCGCTCGAACTGCGACACGGACTGCTGGTCTTCGCGCGGGCGCTGGGCAGTGGATTGGACGCGGAGCGCCTTGGCCAGGCCCAGGTCCGTGTGCGGGCGCGTGCCGGGGGCGAGCGCTTCCAGTTGGCCCCCGACCGACCGCGCCGGGCACTCAAGGCAATTCTGCGCGATGCTGGCATTCCCGTATGGGATCGCGCCAGCCTCCCCCTCGTGTTCTGCGGCGACCGCCTGGTCGCGGTGGCGGGCGTCGGCGTCGATGCCGGCTTCCGCGCGCCGCCGGGGAGCCCAGGCCTGACGGTCGGCTGGCATCCGCGACAATCTTGAGTTATCGCAAAGCTGTCCGCGTCCAAAGTTGACAATAATGCCGCTGCGAAGGCTTAATCGCCTGATAAAAATCCAAACCGGGCCGCGCAATCGGATTCCGGTTCAAGTGTCGCCAACCAAGGAGGTTCCATGAAGTTCTCGAGAATTCTCGCGTTCGCTGCCTGCGCCGCGCTGGCGGCAACGGCCGGCGTCGCCCTTGCCCAACAGCCCATCGTCATCAAGTTCTCGCACGTCGTCGCGGAGAACACGCCGAAAGGGCAGGGGGCGCTCAAGTTCAAGGAGCTCGCCGAGAAGAAACTGCCCGGCAAGGTGCAGGTGCAGGTGTTCCCCAGTTCGCAGCTGTTCGGCGACGCGAAGGAACTCGAGGCACTGCTGCTGGGTGACGTGCAGCTGATCGCCCCGTCGCTGTCCAAGTTCGATCGCTATACTAAGTCGATACAGATCTTCGACCTCCCGTTCCTGTTCAGCGACATCGAGGCCGTCGACCGCTTCCAGAGCGGACCGGCGGGCCAGGGCCTGCTCACGTCGATGAAGTCCAAGGGTCTGCTCGGCCTAGGGTACTGGCACAATGGGATGAAACAGCTGTCCGACAACAAGGACCAGCTCAAGATGCCAGAGGACGTCAAGGGCCTCAAGTTCCGCATCCAGGCCTCGGACGTCCTCGAAGCGCAGTTTCGCGCGCTCGGCGCCAATCCGCAGAAGATGGCATTCTCCGAGGTCTACCAGGCGCTGCAGACGGGGGTCGTCGACGGCCAGGAGAACACCTGGTCGAACATCTATTCGCAGAAGTTCTTCGAAGTCCAGAAGACGATTGCCGTCACCAACCACGGCGTGCTCGACTACATGGTCGTCACCAATGCCAAGTGGTGGGACGGCCTTCCCGCGGACGTGCGCAAGGGCCTGACGGAGGCGATGGCGGAAGCCACCTTACACGCCAACAAGCTCGCCAACGACCTCAACGAGGGCGACCGCAAGAAGATCGCCGACGCCGGCAAGGCGAAGATCCAGCCGCTCACGAAGGCGGATCTGGAGCAATGGCGGAAGGTGATGGCCCCGGTCTGGAAGAAGTTCGAGGGCGACATCGGAAAGAACCTGATCGACGCCGCGCAGAAGTCGAACCAGTAGTTCTCCCGGCACGGGCGTGGACGGCATGAAGAGCGTTGACGGCGGGAAGGGCAACTGGTTCGAGCGGGCGGAGGAAGGCCTGCTCGCCTTCCTCCTCGCCACGATGACGCTGATCGTCTTCGCGCAGGTGATCGCGCGCTACGTCTTCAACTACAGCTTCGTCTGGGCGCTCGAACTCGTCACCTATCTCTTCGCCGGACTGATCTTCCTGGGCATGGCGTACGGCGTGCGGGTCGGGGCGCACATCGGCATCGACCTGCTGGTGAAATCGCTGGGACCGCTGGGCGCGCGGATCGCAGGCGCCTTCGCCGCCGCGTTGTGCGTCGCGTACTCGGTCATCGTGCTCATCGGCAGCGTCCTGTATGTGGAGAAGATCCGGTCGATCGGTATCCTCGCGCAGGACATGCCCATCGAGCAGTGGATCCCGCGGCTGGTGCTGCCCATCGGTTTTACGATGCTGGGCGTGCGCTTCGCGCAGCTGTTCTACCGGATCGTGACCGGCCGCGATAAGGGACTGCACCTTGCCGACGAGGCTGCCGATGCGCTGAAGCTGAAAGCGGTTGACGACACGCCTCCGCCCGGGAGCAATCGGCCATGACCATCGCCTGCCTGTTCGGACTGCTGTTCGCGTTCATGCTCCTTGGGATGCCGATCGCCATCGCGCTTGGCCTGTCGTCGTTGCTGACGATCCTGTTCTTCGGACAGGACTCGCTCGCATCGCTCGCGCTCAAGCTCTTCGAGACCGCCGAGCACTTCACGCTGCTCGCCATTCCGTTCTTCATCCTTTCCGGCGCGTTCATGACCACGGGCGGCGTGGCCAAGCGCATGGTCCACTTCGCCAACGCGAGCATCGGGCATCTGCGCGGCGGGCTGGCGATGGCTTCGGTGCTGGCCTGCATGCTGTTTGCCGCGGTGTCGGGATCGTCCCCTGCCACCGTCGTCGCGGTCGGGTCGATCGTGATCGCCGGCATGGTCAGGGCCGGCTACAAGCAGGAGTTCGCGGCGGGCGTGATCTGCAACGCGGGAACACTGGGCATCCTGATCCCGCCGTCGATCGTGATGGTCGTCTATGCGGCCGCGACCGAGACGTCGGTCGGCAAGTTGTTCATGGCCGGCGTGATCCCCGGCATCGTACTCGGCGTCATGCTGATGATCGCGATCTACTTCCGCGCGCGTGCGCTCGACATTCCGCGGCAGCCCAAGGCTTCGCTGCGCGAATTGGTCGCGGCCGGGCGCGATTCGATCTGGGGATTGCTGCTGCTCGTCATCATCCTCGGTGGCATCTACGGCGGGGTGTTCACGCCGACCGAGGCGGCAGGCGTGGCGGCCGTCTATGCGTTCTTCATCGCGGTATTCGTCTACCGCGACATCGGCATGAGCAAGGTGCCGCACGTGCTGGTCGACGCCTCCAAGGTGACGGTGATGCTGATGTTCATCGTCGCCAACGC
>JBDTNR010000308.1:0-4750 GCA_039933655.1 Betaproteobacteria bacterium
CGGCCCGTCAGCTCCGCCATCCGCGTCTTGTTGTTCACGTGCGCCTGGAACTTGGTGATCTTCGAAAAGATCGGCAGTTGCTCGGTCTCCTGGAAGCCGCCGAGGCCCAGCGTGGCGGAGCCCGTCTCCGGCGTGATGCAGACGACCGGCGAATGCGCCCAGTAGGCCGCCGCCACCGACGTCACGAAATTGGTGATGCCCGGGCCGTTCTGCGCGATGCACACGCCCTGCCGTCCGGACACGCGCGAATAACCATCCGCCATGTGGCCGCCACCCTGCTCGTGCGCGACGGAAATGAACCGGATGCCGGCCAGCGGAAAGAGATCGAGCGCATCCATGTACGCCGAGCCGACGATGCCGAACACGTCCTTGACGCCGTGCGCGACGAGCGTCTCGACGAACGCCTCCGACGGCGTCATTCGGTGCCTTCCGGCAATGGCGAGATTGGGGGCGTCGGTCATCGTGTTCATGGCGGTCTCTCGAAGTGAATGGGTGCGGGCGGCGCGACCGCCCATCTTCGCGCATTGTGGCGGCGGGCGCGCGCCTGCCCTAGAGCCAGTCGCCCGCCGGGGGTGGGTCCAGTCGTCACGGTCCCCGGCGCCGGGACCCGCCGTCAGGTCACGTCCATTTTCTCGCGCACGGCGGCGAGCGCGCAAATCCCCGGTTCGATGCGTTCGGCGACGATCGACGAGAAGCCCAGGCGAATGTAGTTATTTAACGGTGTATCTCCGGCGAAGAACACGTCCCCCGGCTCCACCAGCACGCCGTGGCGCTGCGCGGCGGCAGCGAGCCTGCGGGTGTCGACGCCGTCGGGAAAGCGCAGCCAGCACGACGATGCCCCGGTCACTGCGCGAAACGTCACGTCCGGCATGTGCGCATGCAGCGCCTCCGCCACATGGCGCCCACGCTCCGCATACGTCTGCTTCAAGCGCCGGAGCAGCGCGTCATGGTAGCCCATCGCCAGGAAGAGGCCCGCCGAGCGCTCGTTGTTGGCCGCCGGATGCCGTAGCATCAACCGGCGCAGCGCGCGCGCCTCGCGGATCAGGTCGCGCGAACCGACGATGTAGCCGATGCGGATTCCCGGCGCGAGCGTCTTCGAAAGGCTGCTGATGTAGACGACGTGGCCGCTGCGGTCCAGGCTCTTCAACGCCGGCTGCACGCGGCCCTCGATCCCCAGTTCGGTCTCGTAGTCGTCCTCGATGATCACCCGTTCATGGGCCTGCGCCCACGCGAGCAGCGCCTCGCGGCGCGGCAACGGCATCGTGACGTTGGTCGGGCACTGGTGCGACGGCGTGACGAACACATAGTCGCAGCGTCCGAGTTCCGGGGACAGCATGACGCCATCCCCGTCGAGCTGCAGCGCGACGACGTTGCGGGTCCGCGCCGCGAAGATGTTGCGCGCATCGGGATAGCCCGGGTTCTCGACGCCGACGACCGTCTGGCCGTCGACGAGCAGCGTGGCCAGCAGGAACAACGCATGCTGGGCTCCCACCGTCACCAGGATCTCGTCGGGCGTCGCCCACACGCCCCGCCGGGCGAGCAGCCGCGTCTGGATCTGCTCGATCAGCAGCGTATCGTCGCCGTCGATGAGATCGCCCGCCCAGCCGCGCGTCTCGGTGGTCGACAGGGCTTGCGTGCTGCATTCGCGCCAGCCGGTGATCGGCAGCAGCGACGGGTCGATCTGGCCGTACAGGAATGGATAGGGGTACTTCTGCCAATCCCTGGGCTTGACGATGTTGCGCTGTTCCGCAAGGTTCGATTGCAGGCGCCGTGTCCATGCGACTTCGGGCGCCGCGCCGGGCGCGGGAAAGTCGCGGGGCCGCCCGGCGGCACGGCCGCCCAGGATCTCCGCGTTGACGAAATGCCCGCTGCGGCTCTTGGTCACGAGGTAGCCTTCGTTCACCAGCAATTCGTAGCTAAGCGCTACGGTGTTGCGGGCAACGCCCAGCTGGATGGCGAGGACTCGCGTCGACGGCAGCGGCACGCCGACCGGAATGTGGCCGTCGAGGATGCCGTTCACCAGCATCTCGCGGATCTGCGCCTGCAGGCTCACCCGGCTCTTGAAGGAGAGGTGGATCAGCTGATTCCACATCGGTTGCATGCCGGGCCCGCTCATTCGTTCTCCATTTCCCGCCCTTGATGCGCTTTTCGGGTGCACCCCGCGCACCTGAGGCTGCGCGTATCCACCATCTGGCCCAGAGGCTGCACGACAACTGGCCCTAGAAACCGCGGCGCAACGGGGCTACAACCGGGGTAGTATTTGACCACAGGCCACGCGCGCCGCCCACGACGGCGCGACCGCTTCCTAGGAGATTCCCATGGGCCACGCCGAACAGACGATCCGCGACCAGGCCGCGGCCGTTCCGCTTTCGCTCGACGAATACTGGATGCCGTTCACGCCGAACCGCGATTTCAAGCACGACCCGAAGATGGTTGTCCGCGCGGAAGGCATGTACTACTGGAACGACCGCGGCGATCGCATCATCGATGCCTCGTCGGGCCTCTTCTGCTGTGCGGCGGGCCACGGCCGCCGGGAAATCGCCGACGCCGTCAGCGCCCAGCTGCGGGAACTCGACTTCATCGCGCCGTTTACCCGCGGCCACACCAAGCAGTTCGAACTCGCGACCCGCATCGCCGAGTTGACGCCTGGCGACCTGAACCGCGTCTTCTTCACCAACTCCGGATCGGAAGCCGTCGACACGGCGATGAAGGTGGCGCTGGCGTACCACCAGGCGCGGGGCCAGGGCGGACGCAACATGTTCATTTCGCGCGAACGCGCCTATCACGGCGTCAATTTCGGCGGCATCTCGCTGGCCGGGATGGCTAACAACCGCCGCCGCTTCGGCCCCACGCTGCCGGGCATCGCGCACATGCGGCACACGCAGCTCAAGGATAACCTCTTCACGCGCGGCGAAGGCACGCAGGGCGCTGAACTCGCCGACGACCTGCAACGGTTTGTAACGCTGTACGGTGCGGAAAACATCGCCGCCTGTTTCGTCGAGCCGATCGCCGGCTCCACTGGCTGCCTCGTGCCGCCAAAGGGCTACCTCGCCCGCCTGCGTGAGATCTGCGACCAGCACGGCATCCTGCTCGTATTCGACGAGGTGATCACCGGCATCGGCCGCACCGGCCAGAATTTCGCCGCGCAGAGCTTCGGCGTCACGCCCGACATCATGACGATGGCCAAGGCGCTCACCAACGGCGCGCAGCCGATGGGGGCAGTGGCGGTGTCCGAGCGAATCCACGACGCGATCATGGGCGCCGCCCAGGAAGGCGCCATCGAGTTCTTCCACGGCTATACGTATTCCGGCCACCCGGCCTCCTGCGCAGCAGGCATCGCGGCGCTCGACATCTACCGCGACGACGGGTTGTTCGAGCGAGGACGCGCGCTGTCGCCCTATTTCCTCGATGCGATCTTCTCGCTCAAGGACGTGCCGGTTGTCGCCGACATCCGCGGCTACGGCATGATGGCCGGCATCGACGTCCATCCGGACGGGGTGCCGGGCAGGCGTGGCCATGCGTTCCAGAAAAAGCTCTTCGACAGCGGCCTGCATCTGAAAGCGACCGGTGATTGCGCGATTATCGCCCCGCCGCTGATCGCCGAAAAAAAACATATCGATACCATCGCCGACATCCTGCGCAAGACGCTCGTCTCGCTCTAGAATCGAAGTTCGCCCGACTCGTGGATTCGTCAACCTGCTGGAGGCACGCATGAAAAAGCTTTGGACCGGAATTGGATCGGCGCTGGCACTCGCGGCGCTCTGCGTGGCGCCCGCGCATGGGCAAACGAAGGAAGTGACCATCGGGTACCAGGACATGGTCGTTCCCTACCGCATCGCGCAGGAAGCTAAGGATCTCGAGAAGGCCACCGGCTACAAGATCAACTGGAAGCAGTTCGGCGGCGGTGGCGAGGTGATCAAGGCGATGGCGTCCGGTGCCGTGCAGATCGGCGAGGTCGGGTCGGCGGGCGTGGCGGCCGCCGTTTCGCGCGGCGAGCCGTACGAACTGTTCTGGATCCTGGACGACATCGGCGACGCCGAGGCGATGGTTGCCAAGAACGGGTCGGGCATCAACTCGGTGGCCGACCTCAAGGGCAAGAAGATCGCCGTGCCGTTCAATTCGACGACGCATTTCCACACGATGGTGGCGCTCGAGCAGGCGAAGATCAACCCTGCCGACGTGCAAATCCTGAACATGCGTCCACCCGAAGTGCGCGCTGCATGGGCGCGCGGTGACATCCAGGCGACGTTCATCTGGGATCCGGTGCTGGCCGAAGTGAAGAAGGACGGCAAGATCATCACGTCGTCGGGGCAGATCTCCGCAGCCACCGGCAAGGCGACGTTCGACGGCTACATCGCCAACAAGGACTGGGCGAAGGCGAATCGCGACTTCATGGTCAAGTTCACCAAGCTGCTCGCCGCCTCGGACACCAATTACCGCAACAACAAGGCCAAGTGGACGGCGAGTTCGCCGGAGGTGAAGGCGGTCGCCAAATGGTCGGGTGCAAAGCCCGAGGACGTGCCGGGCAGCATGAGCCTGTACAAGTTCCCGACGGCGCAGGAGCAGGCCACCAAGTGGCTGGGCGGCGGCAAAGACAGCGTGGCCGCCAAGGCGCTCGCCGCGACGGCCGATTTCCAGCTGTCGCAGAAGCAGATCGAAAAGAAGCTTCCCGACTATTCGGTGGTCGTCAATCCGGCGTACGCGGCGGAAGCGGCCAAGTAGCGTTTGCGTGGGGTCGCGGTCCGCGCAG
>JBDTNR010000309.1:0-4738 GCA_039933655.1 Betaproteobacteria bacterium
GACCCCGATTCGGCGACCCCGATTCGGCGAACCCTAGGACCGCGTCACCGCGGCGCGTCCGCGATGGCGCGAGTACCAGACGACGACGGCCGCCACCAGCAGCAGGAACGGCAACGCGCCCCAGTTCATCGTTTCCCAGCCGGCGGCCGACACCAGCGCGCCCGACGTGAACGACGACACCGCCATGATCGAGAACACGATGAAGTCGTTGGCGCCCTGCGTGCGCGCCCTCTCGGCCGGCGTGTACGATTCGGTCAGCAGCGTGGTGCCGCCGATGTACATGAAGTTCCAGCCGACACCGACCAGCAAAAGCGCGACAAGGAAGTGCGTCAAGTCGTTGCCGGTAAGCGCTATGGCGGTGCCGGCCACCATCACGACGACGCCGGCGAGGATCACTTTGAGGACGCCGAAACGGTTGATCAGCGAGCCGGTGAAAAAACTTGGCGCGTACATGCCGACGACGTGCCATGAAATGACCGTGGCCGCCTGCGCATACGGAAGGCTGCAGAAGTCCATCGCGAGCGGCGTGGCGGTCATCAGCAGGTTCATGAGGCCGTAGCCCAGCCCGCCCGCCATCGCGGCGACGACGAACACGGGTTGCCGCACGATTTCGCGGAGCGGCCGGCCGCCGCCGGCACTTTCGCTTGCCGTTGGTTTGGGCACCTTGACCTGCGACTGCACGGCCAGCGCGACCAGCGCGACAACCGCGAGCAGCACGAACGAACCGAGGAACGGCGCGGCGAACATGTCTTTCCCCCAGCGGGTGATCGCCGGCCCCAGGAAGCCGCCGCCGATGCCGCCGGCCAGCACCAGCGAAATTGCGCGCGCGCGGTCCTTCGGTGCGGCGACTTCCGCCGCGGCGAAGCGGTATTGCAGGCCAACGGCGTTGTAGATGCCGATGACGGCGGTGGCCATGCAATACAACACGAAACTGCCGAACCAGAGCGCCACGACGGCGAGTCCGCAGCCGCCGATGTTGATGACGGCGCCCGCCATGAAGCCGCGTCGGCGCCCGACTTTCGCCATCCACAGCGACATCGGCATCGTCGACAGCGCGGAGCCGAGCACATACGTCGTGGCCCCCAGCGTCGCGATGGTCTTCACGTCGACGAGCGAATAGCCGACGAGCCCGTTCATCGAGATGAGTCCCGAGGCGTTGGTCAGCAGCAGCGCCTGGCAGCAGGCCAGCAGGAAAATGTTGCGATAGGACGTGGTCATCGGACCCGGATATCCGTCAGGGCCGCGTGCCCCGCCAACTCCGTATGATAGGACATGGACACCGACGCCTCGGCAGTACTCGATTTCTGGTACGGCGCCCCCGGCAGTGCGGAGCATGGCCAGACGCGCGACGTCTGGTTCCGCAAGGACCCGGCGTTCGACGCCGCGATCCGGCTGCGCTTCGGCGGCGCGGTGAACATCGCGCTGGCCGGCGGTTACGGCCAATGGTGCGCCACGGCGCGCGGCGCGCTGGCCCGCGTGCTGCTGCTCGACCAGTTCACCCGCAACATCCATCGCGACACGCCGCGCGCGTTTGCCGGCGACGCGCGCGCACTGGCCACTGCGGAAGACGCACTCGCGCGCGGGCTCGACCGCGAACTCGACGCCTTCGGGCGCTGGTTCCTCTACATGCCGTTCGAGCACGCCGAGGACGCGGCCGCGCAACACCGTTCGCTGGCGCTGTTCGCCGCGCTGGCGGTGGAGACCGGCAACGACGCCCCCTTGCAATGGGCACAGAAGCACGCGGACGTGATCTTCCGGTTCGGCCGCTACCCGCACCGCAACGAGATCCTCGGCCGCCCGTCGACGCCGGAGGAACTTGCCTTTCTCGCGCAGCCGGGGTCGCGGTTCTAGGGAAGAGGTGCGCACCAAGTGACGCAGAGGCCCCAAGGAACCCGTTGAATGCGTTTCTCGGGGCCCCGGCGTCTCTTTGTGATAGTTTTTCGCAATGACGCCGTCCCCCTTTGCCATGCTCGGCGGCACGTTCGATCCCGTCCACTACGGCCACCTGCGTTTCGCCGACGAAGTGCGCCGTTCGCTCGGCTTGGCCCGGCTTCATCTGGTACCCGCCGGCGATCCGCCGCACCGTTCCGGTCCAGTCGCATCGGCGGCCGACCGCCTCGCGATGCTGCGACTCGCGGTCGCCGAGTTTCCGGGCCTCGTCGTCGACTCCCGCGAAGTGGACCGTGCCGGCAAGAGCTACACCGTGCTGACGCTGGAAGCGCTGCGCCGCGAGGATGCGCAACGACCGCTGTTGCTGCTGGTCGGTGCCGACGCCTTTCGCGGGCTGCCGTCGTGGCACCGGTGGCGCGAACTCCTGGCACTCGCGCATCTGGTCGTCGTCGCGCGGCCGGGCGTGTCGCTCGGCGCCGACCTGCCGGCGCCGCTCGCCGTCGAGCGGGCGGCGCGGCTGGCGCTCGATCCGGCGGTCCTGCTTTCGACGCCGGCCGGCGCCATTTACGAGGAGCGCGTGTCGCCGCAGCCGATCTCGGCGACGACGATCCGTGCGCAACTCGCCCGCGGTCCCGCCGGCGCGGCGGAAGTGTCCCGATTGCTCCCGCGCGCGGTTTTGACCTATATTGACCAACATCATCTCTATTCGACGCGACCGGATGCGACTTAACAAACTGCAGAAAACCGCCGTGACCGCCCTCGAGGACATCAAGGCCCGCGACATCCGGGTCCTGGACGTCCGCAAACGCACCAGCATCTACGACTCCCTGATCATCGCCAGCGCCGAGTCCAATCGGCAGGCGAAGGCGCTCGCCCACCACGTGCGCGACAAGCTGAAGGAAGCCGGCGCCACGATCGTCGGCGTCGAAGGCGAGGAGACCGGCGAGTGGGTACTGGTCGATTGCGGCGACATCGTCGTCCACGTCATGCAGCCGGCGGTCCGCGCGTACTACAACCTCGAAGAGCTGTGGGAAAGCACGTCGGCGCGGGGTCGCGTCAAGGCCGCCGCATGAGCCCGCCGGGCCGACCCAAGGGCGAATACCGGAGTGCACAGCACGAAGGTGGTCCAGTAAGCCCGCCGGGCCGTCCCAAGGGCGAATACCGGAGTGCGCAGCACGAAGGTAGTCCAGTGCGCGTCCCGCACTGACGGGCGCGCGGTTTCCGGACGCGGAAAGCCGGATGTGCTGTAGATGCCCAGGCACGCTTCCCGCTTTCGTCGCCGATGAAACTGCGCATCGTCGCGCTGGGGCACCGGATGCCCGCCTGGGTCGCCGCCGGCTGCGATGATTATGCGAAGCGGATGACGCGCGAGTATTCCATCGCCATGATCGAGTTGAAACCCGAACCGCGTGACCGCGGCAAGCCGGTGCCGCAAATGCTCGCGGCCGAAGCGGCGCGCATCCGCGCCGCCTGCGCCGGATATCGCGTCGTCGCGCTGGACGAGCGCGGCGCGCAGTGGACGACCCGCGAATTCGCCGCCCGGCTCGCGCAGTGGCACGCGGACGCCGCCGATGTCGCATTTGTCATCGGCAGCGCCGATGGCCTCGATCCCGCCGTCAAGCGTGACGCGCACGCCGTCGTCGCGCTGTCGGCGCTGACGCTTCCCCACGGGCTCGCGCGCGTGCTGCTCGCCGAGCAGATCTATCGCGCCATGACCGTCAACTCCGGGCATCCCTACCATCGTGACTGAGCGTTCCGTCTATCTCGCCTCCCACAGCCCGCGCCGCCAGGAACTCCTGCGGCAGATCGGGGTCGACTTCGACGAACTTCGCCTGCGCAATGCGCCGGGACGCCATCGCGACGTCATCGAGGAAGCCCACGACAGGGAGCCGCCGGCGCACTATGTCGAGCGCATCGCCCGCACCAAGGCCGCAGTCGGCTGGCGCCGGATGGTCGAGCGCGGCCTGCCGCCGCGGCCGGTGCTGGGCGCCGACACCGAGGTCGTGCTCGACGACGTGATATTCGGCAAGCCGGCCGACGCCGACTCGGCGCGGCAGATGATCGCGCGGCTTTCGGGGCGGCGCCATGAAGTGATCACCGCCGTCGCGTTGCGCTGGCAGGACGATGTCGAGGTGGCGCTTTGCGTCTCGCACGTGACGATGCGCAAGCTGACCGCCGGCGAAATCGAGCGCTACGTCGCGACCAGCGAACCGTTCGACAAGGCGGGCGGCTACGCCGTGCAGGGGCTCGCTGCCGCATTCATCACCCGCCTCGAAGGCAGCTACTCCGGCGTGATGGGCCTGCCGCTGGCCGAAACGGCCGACCTCCTCGCCCGCGTCGGCCGCGCCGTGCTATAACGAAACCAACCCCAAACCGCCCCACCCGGCGGGTCGATGCGCCTGCCGGCGACCCATGACACATGAAATCCTTATCAATGTAACGCCTCAGGAAACGCGCGTCGCCATGCTGGAGCAGGGCGTCGTGCAGGAACTGCACATCGAGCGGGCGAGCGCGCGCGGGCTCGTCGGCAACATCTATCTGGGCCGCGTCGCGCGCGTGCTGCCCGGCATGCAGAGCGCCTTCATCGAGATCGGGCTGGAACGCGCGGCGTTCCTGCACATCGCCGACATCTGGGAACACCGCCAGAACGGCCACAGCGGCGGCGTCGAGCGACCGATCGAGAAGATCCTGCATGAGGGCCAGTCGCTGCTCGTGCAAGTGATCAAGGACCCGATCGGCACCAAGGGCGCGCGGCTGTCGACACAGGTGAGCCTCGCCGGCCGGCTGCTCGTCTACCTGCCGCAGGACTCGCACATCGGCATCTCGCAGCGCATCGGCGACGAGGCCG
>JBDTNR010000310.1:0-4737 GCA_039933655.1 Betaproteobacteria bacterium
CCACGCCGTCGAGGAAATCGCGGTCGTGCGTGATGAGCAGCAGCGTGCCCGGATAGCGGCCGAGCCAGTCCTCGAGCCACAGCACCGCGTCGAGGTCGAGGTGGTTGGTGGGCTCGTCGAGCAGCAGGAGGTCCGAGCGGCATTGCAGCGCCTGCGCGAGGTTCAACCGCATCCGCCAGCCACCGGAAAAACTCGACACCGGGTCGCCGTGGCACGCCTCGGCGAAACCCAGGCCCGCGAGCAGCGTGGCGGCGCGCGCCCGCGCGCTGTAGCCGCCGATGGCCTCGAAGCGATGATGCAGTTCGGCGAGCGCGGTGCCCTCGTGCGCCGGATCGGCTTCGGCGGCGGCGAGCGCCGCCTCGATTTCGCGCAGTTCGACGTCGCCGTCCAGCACGTAGTCGAGCGCGGTCATCGCCACCGGCGGCGTCTCCTGCGCGACGTGGGCGATCGTCCACGCCGCCGGCAGGTCGATCGAGCCGGCGTCCGGCGACAGCTCCCGTCGTATCGCGGCGAACAACGTCGACTTGCCGGTGCCGTTGGCGCCGACGAGGCCGAGCTTGTGCCCGGGGTGCACCGTCAGGTTGGCGCCTTCGAGCAGCCGCTTGACGCCGCGGCTCAACGTGAGGTTGGTGATGCGTATCACTTAAGAATTCCGTGGTCGATCGGGGTCGATCGGGGTCAGAGCTGTAATTGTCGGCTACGGCGGTGCCCGGATACCGAGCGCTGGTACGAGCCGACAATTACAGCTCTGACCCCGATTGCGGGTACGAGCCGGCAATTACGGCTCTGACCCTCATCCCCTCCTCGTTCCCTTATTCCCCCGTCACCGAAGTTCGAAGTCGTAGTCGATGATCAGCGGCGCGTGATCGGAAAAGCGGCGGTTCTTGTAGATCGCCGCCGTGTGGGCCGTCGCGGCGATGCCGGGCGTGGCGATCTGGTAGTCGATGCGCCAGCCGACGTTCTTCGCCCACGCTTGCCCGCGATTGGACCACCACGTGTACTGCTCGGGCCGCGAGTCGACCTTGCGGAACACGTCGACGAAGCCCAAGTCGTCGAAGATGCCGGAGAGCCACGCGCGCTCCTCGGGCAGGAATCCCGAGTTCTTCTGGTTGCTGCGCCAGTTCTTGAGGTCGATCGGCTGGTGCGCGATGTTCCAGTCGCCGCACATGATGATCTCGCGCCCCGTCGTGCGCAGTCGCGCGAGATGCGGCAGGAACTCCGCGAGGAACCGGAACTTCGAAGCCTGCCGGAGCGGGCCGCTCGAACCGGACGGCAGGTAGAGGCTGATGATCGAGACGTCGCGGAAGTCTGCCTGCAGATAGCGCCCCTCGCGGTCGAACTCGGGACTGCCGAAACCGCTGGCGAACTGCGCGGGCGCACGCGCATAGACACCCACGCCGGAATAGCCCTTCGTCTCCGCCGGATGGAACGACGCCGTGCATTTGCGCGGCGCCCGCAGGCACTTCGGCACGTCATCGTGGTGTGCCTTCAGTTCCTGCAGGCAGACGACGTCCCACGGCTCGATGCGGGCGAGCCAGCGCGCAAACCCCTTCCGTTCCGCGGCGCGGATGCCATTCAGATTGAGGGTGATGACGCGCATGGAACCAGCGAAAAGCGGCCGAGTTTACACGATGGGGGTCGGCCGGTCGCGGCGCGGACAAGGCCGGGCACCGCACGCCGGGCAAAGGCGTCGCGGCCTGTATACTCGATCAAAATCCACAACAAATCAGGGCCATGTCCGATTTTCGGCACGATTTCCTTGCATTTTCCTTGGCACGCGAAGTGCTTCGATTTGGTGAATTCGTCACCAAGGCGGGTCGCAAGACCCCCTATTTCTTCAACGCGGGCTTGTTCAATGACGGCGACAGCCTGCGCCGCCTTGGCCACTTCTATGCGGAGGCCTGGCTCGCCTCGGGTATCGGCTGCGACCAGTTGTTCGGACCGGCATACAAGGGCATCCCCCTGGCGGCCGCGACGGCTGTCGCCCTCGCCGAAAAAGGTCATAATTTGCCGTTCAGCTTCAATCGCAAGGAGGCCAAGGATCACGGCGAAGGCGGGGTGGTCGTCGGCGCGCCGCTCGCCGGGCGCGTGCTGATCGTCGACGACGTCATCACCGCGGGCACGTCGGTGCGGGAATCCGTCGAGCTGATCCGCGCGCACGGCGCCAACCCCGCCGGCGTGTTGATCGCGTTGGACAGGATGGAGCGCGGTCAGCGCGAACAGTCGGCGGTGCAGGAAGTGCGGGCGAAGTTCGGCATCCCGGTCGTCGCCATCGCCACGCTGGACGACCTGATGATGTTTATCGCCGGGGACGCGCAGCTGCGGGCGCACGCGGGCGCCGTCGAAGCGTACCGTGCGCAATACGGCGTGGCGTTGGTGGCCGGGAACGGTTGACCGGTGCCGGCGTCCAAGGCAATGGAGCAGGAGCAGGCAGTGGACCGAATTGCGCAGCGGCACGACGGCTTGAGCAGAATCGCGGCGGCGCAGGGTCGTCCGCGGGCCGTCGCGGCGTGCGTCACTGCGGCGCTGGTCGTCGCCGCGCTCGCGCTGCTGCTGGCCACGGGTGCACAAGCCGCCACGTACAAGTGGGTCGACGACAAAGGCGTCGTCCACTACACGGACAAGATCCCGCCCGAAGCCATGAACAAAGGCAATGTCGAACTCGACAAGAACGCCGTGCCGATCCGCAAGACCGATCCACCCCTCACTACCGAGCAGCGGCGGGCGCGCGCGGAGGAAGAGGCGCGGTTGCAGCATCTCGCCAAGGAGCGCGAGCTCGTCGACCGGCGCGACCGCGCGCTGCTCGCCACCTACACGATGGAAAGCGAAATCGACCTCGCCCGGAAACGCGCCTTGACGACGATCGACGCGCAGGTGCAGTCGTCGAGCGCCTACAGCGTGACGCTCAACAAGCGCAAGGACGAGGTGGAAAACAAGGTGCGCGCGCTGGGCGACAAACCGGTGCCGCCCGTGCTCGAACGCGAGCTTTCCAACATCAGCGCCGAACTTGCGAAGCAGTCCGATCTCATCGCCGCCAAGCAGAAGGAGATCTTGACTGTCAATGCCCGGTACGACGCCGACAAGAAGCGCTGGAAGGAATTGCGCGCGGCGACCGAAGCGATGAGCGGCGGCGCCGCCGCGCGCGCCACGCCCACGTCGGCCCAGAAGTAGCGGCCGCGGCGGCGACATCGCCGTCGTTGCCGCGGCCGGCATTCCCGGCGCGCGGGAACCCGAACGGGCCCCTGGCAGGCGCCGCCTGCGATAATCGCGCCTTTCGCCCCTGATCTGCGAGCGCCACCATGGCCCAATACGTGTACACGATGAATCGCGTGGGAAAGATCGTTCCCCCCAAGCGCGTTATCCTCAAGGATATTTCACTGTCGTTCTTCCCCGGCGCCAAGATCGGCGTGCTGGGCTTGAACGGCTCCGGCAAGTCGACGCTGCTGCGCATCATGGCCGGTGAGGACCGCGAGTTCGAAGGCGAAGCGGTACCGATGCCGAACATGCGGATCGGCTTCCTGCCGCAGGAGCCGCAGCTGGCGGCAGAGCAGTCGGTGCGCGAAGCGGTCGAGGAAGGGATGGGCGAAGTCCTGGCGGCCAAGGAAGGCCTGGACAAGATCTACGCGGCGTACGCCGAACCCGACGCCGACTTCGACCAGCTCGCGACGGAGCAGGCACGCCTGGAGGCGATCATCGCGGCGTCCGGCGCCGATTCCGACGTGCAGATGGAGATCGCCGCCGACGCCTTGCGGCTGCCGGCATGGGACGCAAAGATCGGCAACCTCTCCGGCGGCGAAAAGCGGCGCGTCGCCTTGTGCCGGCTGCTGCTGTCGAAACCCGACATGCTGCTGCTCGATGAACCCACCAACCACCTCGATGCCGAGAGCGTCGACTGGCTCGAGCAGTTCCTGACGCGGTTCCCCGGCACCGTCATCGCCGTCACCCATGACCGGTACTTCCTGGACAACGCGGCCGAGTGGATCCTCGAGCTCGACCGTGGCTACGGCATTCCGTGGAAGGGCAACTACAGCTCGTGGCTCGAGCAGAAGGAACAGCGGCTGCAGACGGAAGGCAAGCAGGAGGCCGCGCGCATCAAGGCGATGAAGCAGGAGCTCGAGTGGGTGCGGCAGAATCCGAAGGGCCGGCAGGCCAAGAGCAAGGCGCGCATCACGCGCTTCAACGACCTCGCGTCCTTCGAACACCAGAAGCGCAACGAGACCAACGAGATCTTCATCCCGGTGGCCGAACGGCTGGGCGACCAGGTGATCGAATTCGAGAACGTCAGCAAGTCCTACGGCGACAAGCTGCTGATCGACAACCTGTCGTTTCACATCCCGCCCGGCGCGATCGTCGGCATCATCGGGCCGAACGGCGCCGGCAAGACTACGCTGTTCAAGCTGATCTCGGGCAAGGAAAACCCCGACGCCGGCAAGATCACGATCGGCCACACCGTGCAGATGGCGGTCGTCGACCAGACGCGCGAGTCGCTGCCCAACGACAAGACGGTGTGGGAGGCGATTTCCAACGGCCAGGACATCCTGACGGTCGGCCGCTTCGAGATGCCGTCGCGCGCGTATCTCGGACGCTTCAATTTCAAGGGCGGCGACCAGCAGAAGATCGTCGGCCAGCTTTCCGGCGGCGAGCGCGGCCGGCTGCACCTGGCCGCCACGCTGCTGAAGGGTGGCAACGTGCTGCTGCTCGACGAGCCGTCCAACGACCTCGACGTCGAAACGCTGC
>JBDTNR010000311.1:0-4735 GCA_039933655.1 Betaproteobacteria bacterium
GCGCGCAAGCACACCGGCGAACACTTCACCCAGAAGTTTCGCGCGAGGCACCAGCACTCCCGGCCATTCGCGGTCCTCGTGCCTCGTGCCGAAGGCCAGCGCCCCTACCACCGCACCCGAAACCGCGAGCGGCACGATCACGGCCGCGCGCACATTGAGGGCCGCAAGCGCGGGAAGATCCGTGGAAGCGTCCGAGGGAAGATCCGCGTGGCGGGCGAACGATACGACCGAGCCCGCGACGAGTTGTGCACTCACCCATGGAAGTTCGACGCTGTCCGCGGAATCTGCCGGAGTTGCCGCGCCAGCGACCAGCCACCGGTGACTCTTGGCGAACGCGACCTGATTGCCCAAGCGCTCCCACAGGAGGACGCGCTCCGCACCCAGGAGCATGGCCAGATCGCGCAGCGCGGCCACGATAACGCTATCCTGCTCCGCCGGTCCAGCGGCCAGCAGTGCCGCCAGAACGGCAGACGCCATACGCTCGAAGTCGATGGCCGAATTGAGCGCCTCTTGCGCACGCTTGTGCGCGAGCGCGTTGGCGAAGACCTCCGCCAGGATGCGAATCTGCGCGACCAATTCGTCGGGCCAGTCGCGCGATCGTCGAAGACAACCGAAAGCGATCGCGCCCTCGACCCGGCCGCCCACGATCATCGGCATCGTGAGGTTGGATTTCACGCCGACACTCTGCCACGAGGCCTTGTCCACGGCGGCCTCGGAGGGGAGGTCGTCCAGCCGCGCGAGCACGAGGGGCCTGCCCGCCACGCACGTGCCGCAGACTCCAAGGGTAGCCGTCGGAGAGCGACCTGGGCGCGACCGTCGGCACGCCGGTGGTAGCCCAGGAATGGGTAACGTTGGCTTCGTCGGCGCGCTGAGAAAACCGGAGCAAATTGGCTCGGTCGACCCCGAGGATTTCGACGATCCTTCGCAGCGCGTCCGTAATCGCGGCATCGACCTGCGCGGAGGGGAGGTTGATGAAACGCGCCGACAGCTCGGCCAACAGCCGGGCGAACACCAGCAGATCCTCGCTCGACGAGGACCGACGCGTCGAAGTGGCGCGGCGTCGCGGTTCGGCCATTCCGTGTGGGTGTGGTGACGGCGAGCGGTGCGCCGTACCGCAGCGCCGCCACTCGCAATGTAAGATTGTATCCCTTGACAGACGCACAACGTCGGGAATTGCATGTACCGCTGCCTGCTTCGATGCCTCCTGCTTGGCGCCACAACAGTTCTCGCATCCCCGATGGCGTTGTCCGAGACACCCTTCAACGCGCCCATCCGCATCATCGTACCCGTCGGAGCGGGGAGCATCTCCGACGTCTCCGCACGGTGGATCGCCGAGGCATTGACGGGCATTTTCAGTGAGGCCGTAATCATCGAGAACAAGCCGGGCGCGGGCGGCACCATCGCCGCCGAAACTCTTAAGCGAGCGAGACCCGATGGAAAGACGCTCCTGCTCGCGCCGATCGCGCTGCCCGTCATCACGCCGCTCGTGTACAAGTACGTCGGCTTCGATCCGGCGAAGGATCTCGAACCGATCGCCCAGGTGTCCAGCTTCACTTACGGGCTCGCAGTTCGAGCGGATCATCCCGCCCACAGCGTCGCGGAGTTCGTCGCGTGGGCGAAGTCTCATCCGGCAGCAGCGAGCTTTGCTACCGGCGGGACCGGCAGCGCTCCCCACCTTTTAGGCATGTTGCTTAACCGCGCAGCCGGCATAGAGATGGTCCATGTGTCGTTCAAAAACCCGACACATCAGCAAATGGACCTGCTCGGCGGCCACGTCGCGGCCAGCGTCGACGCCCTTCCCAATTTGATTCCGCTGCAACAAGCCGGAAAAATTCGCGTACTGGCGACTTCGGGCGCCGAGCGCTCGCCACTACTGCCTGCCGTCGCGACCTTCAAGGAGCAGCGCTATCCGATGATCGAGGCTGTCGGATGGACCGCACTCTATGCACCGGCGAAAACACCCGCACGCCTGATCGATCACCTGTCCGCGGCGATCGTCGATGTGCTGCGGTCGCGGGACTTCCGGCAAAAATTCACCGAGGCCGGACTCGAGGCCACTGGCACGACGCCGCAAGCGCTCACGGCAATCATGGCGGCCGATACCGTACGCTGGTCGGCAATCATCAAGGACGTGGGATACGTCGCGGAGTAGGGTCCGCTGGAGGCCGAGCCTCCGCCGGTCGCGGCCATCGACGGGCGCGGCATCCGAATCATGGCCTCGAGTCGCCAGAAGTACCTTGGGTTATGAACACGTCAATTCGCCGGCGCCGTTCTCGTGGATGGAAAACCTGCGCCCACAATTTGATCGACGCTTCGGCAACAACGCGCTATTCCTCGCGTTTCGTACTGCGTTCTGCCTCCGGCGTTGCGCGCCCGATGATCAGTACAATTTTGCAACTTTCCACGATCCCCGGACCGCGCGCGAACTCCGCGGTTTGCTGGCTCCGCCAGACGTAAACGAGGACCGCGATTTACCTGAAAGGCCTGCTCACCGAGGCCCTGAGGCCGACTCGATGACATGGAGCGCACCGATCCTGGTCGGCGCCTCACGTTCGATCCCGGGAATGGCGGCCGATTCCGGCGAAAACCCGTGCCTCCCCGGCCGTCATCTCGGCAACGGATGCCCGGGCGTCAGCAGCGCCGAAATCGCCGCAAGAATTTCCTTGGTCGGTTGAATCCCGGGAGGCGAGTCGCGGCTCAGCGCCACCGTGACCGCCAGCGACACTCCGGTCGTGGGATCGTACGCGGTCGACGTGTACATGCCCCAATAGGCCGCGTGCTGGACGTTCCACGGGTTCTGCACGATGGTGCCGAGCCCGAAATAGCCCTCTGCGGTGTTGATGCCCAGTCCCACGTTCACCGGCGCGGTGATCTCGCTGCGGAGCGCCGGCGGGAGCAGCGACCCGGTGCCGAACGCCCGGTTCCAGGTGCCAAGGTCGCAGATGTTCGACGTCATCGCCGCCCAGGAAACGAACGACGGGTTCCAGTAGGTCGAATCCTGGAACTGCTCCTCGGTCAGCGTGTGCAGCACCGGCAGCTGCGGCTGGACGTCGAACTGGAGGCGGGTGTGCCGCAACTCCAGCGGATCGAGAATCAGCTCCTTCAGCAGTTGCGCGTAGCCCTTTCCGCTCGCCCGCTCGAGCATCGCGCCCAGCATCACGAAACCCGTGTGCGAGTAGTCCCAGTTGAGGCCCGGCGTCGTGAATTGCGGCGCCTGATACGGCGCGACGCTGCGCGCGACGAGCTCGTCGGCGGACCATGCCCGCAACGGGTCGGCCCCAACCTCGTTCAGAAAGACCGGCGCCGTGATGTATTCGCCGAAGCCCGCGCTCGACGCGGCGAGCATCCGCACCGTCGCGAGGCCCGCATACGGATAGTCGGGGTACCACTTCGACACGGGATCGGTCAGCGCGATCCGCTCCGGACTCTTGTCTGTCACCCGCAGCAACACGGTCATCAGGTATTGCCAACCGACCGCGCCGATCCGGAAATGCATGTCGGTCGTCGCCGGCACGCCGCTCGTCGACGTGCCGAGCGCGGTGCGCAGGATCGGCTGGCCATCCTGTTCCGCGCTGAAGATGATGGCGTTGAGCCGGTCCTTCTGCCGGATGCCATCGAGCGTCGACATGATCGCCGCGGTCGTAGCCGCTGGCCCCGACGAGGCCGGGGCGCAGTCCGGCGCCACCGTGTCGGTCACGCAACCCTGAACCGTGACGAGCCACGCCGCCAGCAGCATCGTCGGAGCCTTGATCCGGCGCGAGTCCTTCATGTCATCCCCCCGTGGCAAACGATTCTTGTATCACGTCGCGGCGCGCCGCGATTTGGCGCCCGGCAGAGCCATCAACACGAAAAACGCCCCACCAGGCCGTGCTACTCGTCTCGCGTCCTCCATTTCACATGAACCGGATGACCAACGACTACGAGCCGAATGCGCTATCTGCGCTGCGCATCTCATCCCCGGGTCAAGCAAGGCGTCAGCGGAGTCACCATTAACACTGCGCTTGGTTGCAATCCTGAAAGGCACCACACCATCGGTGCACGGCAGAATTGGTTGAGGCGATCCGCGCGACACTGGGCAAAGGGCGCCCAGGGATGGAGCGCCATCGGGGAATGCGCGACGATCGCCCTTCAACTCGCTACCATTGCCGATTTGCCAGCCCCTGTGGTCGCGACGCGTGTGCTGCGCCTTGATCGCGGTCCCGGGTGCGCACTGCTCCTGGAAGACGGGACCGTGTGGTGGGCGACTGCAGCGATGTAAGGTTTCTGCGCCGCGCCAGTCAAACCTGATGTCGACACGCAAATATCGCGGCAGTGGCCGGAGGCATCGCTTTTGTCGCGGGCATCTGATTGCGCCTTCGTTATCAGGACATCAAACTTCCTCCAAACTAGAATTATCGAAATGAATGCAACATTCGCAAGACTCGCCTCGCTCCCGCTTTTCCAGGTTTGCTTGGCGGGGACCCCGGAGGCGAGCGGGGCGGCGTCGCTGGATCCTGCTGCGTACAACGGGTTCGATGTAAGCGCCGCAACCATTCCCCTATCCGCTATCGAGCGCGGCGGCCCGCCGAAGGGCGGCATCCCGGCCATCGATCGGCCGAAGTTCGTCACGGCCGCAGAGAGCCCGCTCCACGCGGACGACCGCGTGCTCGCACTAAAACACAATGGCATCGCGCGTGCCTACCCGGTGCGCATCCTGAATTGGCACGGGGTGGTCAATGATCGTGTCGGCTCTGAT
>JBDTNR010000312.1:0-4719 GCA_039933655.1 Betaproteobacteria bacterium
AAGCAGGCGCAGGACGCGCTGGCTGCGCGCGAAGGCCAGCTGCGCGCGATCATGGACGGCGTGCCCGCTCCCGTGGCGTACATCGACCGCGGCGAACGCTGCCATTACGTGAACCGCACGTTCCTGCAGTTCTTCGGACTGACGCCGGACCAGGTGAGCGTCATGCGGCTGCGCGACGTCGTTGGTCATGGCATCTACCAGAGCGCGCAGGCGATGATCACGCGGGCGATGGAGGGCGAGTCGACGGCGTTCGATCGCCTGGTGCCCGGTGCCAACGGCGTCAAGCGGTGGATGACGATCCGCGTGGTGCCGGACGCCGCGCCGTCGGGCGAAGTCCACGGCGCCTTCGTGCTGATGAACGACATCCACGGCCTGAAGGAAGCACAGGAAGCCCTGCGCGATTCCGAGGCCGGCATGCGGCTCATCATGGACAACGTGCCGGCGCGCGTGTCGTACATCGACCGCGACTACCGCTATCGCTTCCTGAACCGTCACAACGAGGAATGGCTGGGCGAGAGCCGCAAGGAACTCACCGGGCGGACGTTCGCCGAAGTCGTCGGCAACGAGCGCGCCATGCAGCTCGGCCCGCTGCTCGATCGCGTGCTGGCCGGCGAAACGGTCTCCACCGAAAAGCAGCTCGCGCAGCCCGACGGCCAGGAGCGCTGGGAGTCGGTCCACTACGCGCCGAACCGCGACGCCGAGGGCAACGTCGTCGGCATCTACGCCGTGCACGCCGATATCCATGACCAGAAGCGCAACGAAGACGACTTGAAGCGCGCCAACTGGATGCTGTCGTCGCACATCAGCAACACGCCGCTCGCGGTGCTCGAATGGGACCGCGACTTCCGGCTCGTCCGCTGGTCGCCGCAGGCGGAGAACATCTTCGGCTGGCGCTCCGACGAGATCCTCGGCGTCTCGCTGGCCGACAGTCCGCTCGTCCACGAGGAAGACCGCGAGGGACTCGCGGGACTGGTCGCGCGGCTGATGGGTGGCGAGGAGCCGCGCGCGACCGGCTTGACGCGCAATCATCGCCACGACGGCAACACGATCTGGTGCGAGTGGTATCACTCGGCGCTGCTCGACGACCACGGGAAGATCGTGTCGATCCTGTCGTTCGTGCAGGACGTGTCGTCGCGGATCCAGGCCGAAGAGCGGCTGCAGTACCTGGCCACGCGCGACGCGCTGACCGGATTGCCGAACCGCCTGCTGCTGCACGAACGGCTGACGCAGGCGATCGCGCAGGCCAAGCGCAGCGGCCACCGCGTCGGTGTGCTGTTCATCGACCTCGACCGCTTCAAGAACGTCAACGACACGCTGGGGCACCGCATCGGCGACGAGCTCTTGAAGCGCGTCACGGCGTCGCTGTCCGGCGCGCTGCGCGAAACCGACCTGCTCGCGCGGCTGGGCGGCGACGAGTTCATGGTGATCGTCGAGGACTTCGACGACCGCGCGGTACTTGGCCTGATCGCCCAGAAGCTGATCGACGCGATCGCCCTGCCCTTCGAGATCGAGGGGCACGAGATTTTCGTCACCTCGTCGATCGGCATCGCCGTCTACCCGGACGACTCCGACGATCCCGAGGAGTTGCTGAAGCACGCAGACGTCGCGATGTACCGGTCGAAGGATCTCGCCGGAAACACCTATCAGTACATCGACGAGAACCTGGCCGAGCATCGGCTGCGCCAGCACACGCTCGAGACCGCGCTGCGCACCGCGCTGACCGACGGCGCGCTGCAGCTGCATTACCAGCCCGTCGTGCGGATCTCCGACCGCGCGATCATCGGGGCCGAGGCGCTCCTGCGGTGGAGCGATCCGCAGCATGGCAACGTGCCGCCGCAGGTGTTCATCCCGCTTGCGGAGGAGTCGGGGCTCATTCACGCGCTTGGCGATTGGGTGCTGCGCTCCGCCGCGCGGCAGTGCGTCGCGTGGCGCAACGCGGGGCTGACCCTTACAGTATCGGTGAACCTGTCGGCGCGGCAGTTCTACCGCGAGGACCTGGCGCAGCGAATTTCCGACATCGTGAAGGGCGAGGAATGCGACCCGTCGTGGATCGAGCTCGAGGTCACCGAGACCAGCCTGCTGCACGACCTCGATGCCATCCGCAAGGTGCTGCACCAATTGCGCGACGAAGGCTTCACCGTCGCCATCGACGACTTCGGCACCGGCTACTCGTCACTCACCCACCTGAAGCATTTCCCCATCGACACGTTGAAGATCGACATCTCGTTCATCGCCGACCTCGAGTCGGACCCACAGGACGCCGCCATTACTGAAGCCATCATAGGACTCGCGCGCGGCCTCGGTCTCAAGGTGGTGGCCGAGGGTGTCGGCACGCGCGAGCAGCTCGAGTTCCTCGACGTCCGCGGCTGTGACGCGTTCCAGGGCTTCTGGGCGAGCAAGCCGCTGCCGGCGGATTCGTTCTTCGAGTTCGTCCGCAAGAAGCTGCATTAGATGTGAAGTGTCAAGAGGTTGTTGTCGTTTTGCATGCCGCAGCCGCATGATTGGACTCGTCGTTCCCGCGAAAGCGGGAACCCAGCGGCTTAAGCTATTCGCTCGCAACGGCACGCCGCTGGGTCCCCGCTTTCGCGGGGACGACGGTTGAGCCAGGTTCAGGCATCTCGGAAACAACGTCCTGCTCTTCCACAACTAGACGGCCCCGCCACACGGCAGTCGTCGTGGACGGGCGTGCTACGCAATCGTGGCGAGCCAGCCGGCCAGCGCTTCCGCCGCCTTTTTCCACTCGGGCTCGAGCATCATCATGTGGCCGCTTCCGGGGAGGATCTTCGCGTCGACGTGGTGGTGCGCGGCCGTCGCGCGGACATCGTCCGGCACGGCAATCCTGTCGTCCGTCGCGCCCATGACGAAGGCCGGCGACGGCGACCCTTGCGGCAATGCCCAGTGCAGCCGCAGCGCCAGGTCGAACAGCACGCGCGGCGATTCGCCGCAGAGGTGCGTGAGTGCCTCGCGCAGGATCGCCGGGTCGACCTGGTCGCTGAAGTAGAACGGGCGCAGCGTATGAAGTATGTCGTCGGACAACCGCGTCGGGTCCATGCCGATCATCTGCGCCATGTAGCCCGGGTGGGTGGCGGCGAGCCGCGCGGCGACCGGCAGCAATCCCGCCGGGGGCACCGGCGCAAGCAGCGCCGCGCCGCGGACCGGACGCGTGGCCATCATCCGTTCGCAGATCGCGGCGCCCATCGAATGGCCGATCAGGACCGGAGGCGCCGGGAGCTGACCCGCGACGTGCTCGACATCGGCGACGTAGTCGTCGAGCCCCGCGATGAACAGCATGTCCGCGCCGCCGCTGTCGCCATGGCCGCGCAGCGACAGCGCGTGGGCGGGCCAGCCACGCGCCGCGAACCACGGGAGGAAATACGGCTCCCAGCACCAGCTGTCGCAATATCCGCCGTGGATGAACAGCAGCGGCGGCTTGCGGGTGGCCCGCGCCGGCGTGCGCGAGCGCACTTCGAGCTTAAAGGGAGGAGCAAGCATGCGTGCTGACGGGAAGCGGGATTCCGGCGATAGGCTATCGGGACTTGCGGGCAGGGGCGTTCACGCGAGTAGAGTTCGGCAGCCGAAGAACCCGGATATCATTCGCCGGAAACGTATTGGCGCAACGCGGATTCTCCCGCGCTCTTCCGTGTTGCACGTTCCGTACCTGATATCCGACCACCAATTCCCGATTGTGCCAGAAGACCTCGCCCCGCCCGCGGCCGCCATCTACGATGAAACCTGCCGCCGCTGCCCGCGGCTGGCGCATTTTCTCGACGACGTGCATGCGCTGCATCCGACCTACTGGTGCAAGCCGGTGCCGCCGTACGGCGATGCTTCTGCGCGCCTCGTCGTCGTCGGCCTCGCGCCGGGCATGCACGGCGCCAATGCAAGCGGCAGGCCGTTCACCGGCGACCATGCCGGCATCCTGCTCTACGCGACGCTGCATCGCTACGGCCATGCGACGCGCGCCGTCGCAGCAGGACGCGACGACGGCATGCTGCTCGTCGACTGCCGGATCACCAACGCGGTGAAGTGTCTGCCGCCGGCGAACAAGCCGACGCCGGCCGAGATGCACAGCTGCAATCGGTTCCTGGAAGCGGACCTGCGGATGGTGCCCGCGGGCGGCGCCATCCTGGCGCTCGGCCGCATCGCGCACGACGCGACGCTGCGCGCGCTCGGCATGCGCCTGTCCGCGCTGGCGTTCGCGCACGGCGCCGTGCACGCGCTCTCCGGTGGGCGCGTGCTCGTCGACAGCTATCACTGCAGCCGTTACAACACGAATACCCGGCGCCTGACGACGGCGATGTTCCACGCGGTGTTCGATACGATCGCCGCGCATTTCTCCGGCGGTGTCCCGCCGGGTGCCGGGCGTTGAGTTCCACGATGCCTTCCGAACCCGCCGCGCGAACGCCGGCTCCATTCGATGCGCGCGAGCTGCTCGCGTCGCTGCCGCATCGTCCGGGCGTCTACCGGATGCTCAACGCCGCCGGCGAGACGATGTACGTCGGCAAGGCCCGCGACCTGAAGAAGCGCGTCGCCAACTACTTCCAGAAGTCCGGGCACGAGCCGCGGATCGCGGCGATGATCGCGCAGGTCGCGCGCGTGGAGACCACGGTCACCCGCTCCGAGGGGGAGGCGCTGCTGCTCGAGAACAACTTCATCAAGTCGCACGAGCCGCGCTACAACATCCTGTTCCGCGACGACAAGAGCTATCCGTACGTCTGC
>JBDTNR010000313.1:0-4717 GCA_039933655.1 Betaproteobacteria bacterium
CGGATGGCGACGGAGGTGCTGATGTCCGCCCTGGCGGATGCCATGGCCGAACTCGGCCCGGACGCGCGCGAGCATGCCCCACGGCCCGCGATCGAACAAAGCATTATCCGCGCCAACCAGGCGATCTACCACGCCGGCCGCTCGGACCCCAAGTACCGCGGCATGGGCACGACGCTGGCGCTTGCCGTGTTCTTCGACAACCAGGTGACGCTCGCGCACGTCGGCGATTCCCGGATCTACCGCGTGCGGGCGGGCAAGCTCCGCCTGCTCACGCGCGACGACTCGCTGCTGCGCGACCAGGTGGAACTGGGCGTCATTTCCGCGGCCGAAGCCAGCCAGTCGCATAATCGCAGCCTTGTCACCCGGGCGCTCGGCATCGCCCCCGGCGTTTCGCCGCATGTCGTGCAGGATGCCGCGCTGCCGGGCGACCTCTACCTCTTGTGCTCCGACGGCTTGAACGACCTGGTCGAGGATGCCGACATCGAACTCATCATGTCGTCGCTCGACGTGAATCTCCCGCTTGCCGCGCAGCATCTCGTGCAGGCGGCGAAGGACAACGGCGGCTACGACAACGTCTCGGTTATCCTGGCCAAGGTGAGGGCGCCGTTCCCGGCGAACGCGCGTGGCGGCTGGCTGCGGCGACTGTTCGCGTGGTTCGCGCGCCGTTAGGGAGCAGTCGACGATGGCCAAGCTGGTGTTGAGCACGGACGGCGCAATCGTCCACCAATGCTTCCTCGATGCGGAGCGCGTGACCATCGGCCGCGACGCAGGCAACGCCATCGTGGTCGACGATCCCGCCGTCGCCGCGCTGGCGCTGGCCATCGTCGCCGTCGGCAACGACTACATCCTCGACGATCTCGGCGGCGCGGGCGACGTCATGGTCAACGGCGCGCCCGCGCTGCGGCGGATACTGCAGCACGGCGACGTGATCGAACTCGGTGCGCATCACCTGCGCTATCTCGACGCGAAGGCGTCCTCCGAAATCGACCTCGAGCGCACGATGATGTTCGAGGGCTTGAAGCAAGAGACCGACACACCGCCGGTCGATCGCCTGCACACCGGCGTCCACGTGCCGTCGGCGCGGGTGAGCAAGGCGCATTTTCCGGATGGCCGCATTCGCTGGCTGCACGGTGCGCGCACGGGCGAGACGCGCAACCTCGATCGGGTCATCGCCACCATCGGGAAGCCCGGCACGCAACAGGCGGTGCTGACGCGCCGCCCGCACGGCTACTTCCTCGCGCATGTCGAAGGGCGCGCCACGGCGCGTGTCAACGGGCGCGCGATCGGCAAGGAACCGCAGGCGCTTCGGCACGGCGACATCATCGAAGTGGGCGTGGAACGCGTGGTGTTCGAAATCATCTGACCGTGCGATCACCTGCCGGCGAATCGGCCACGGGCGCCCTACGGGCGTGGCCCGCTGGCCCTGCAACCTCCGAGTACTTCAAGTGCCGGGATGGAACACCCAGGAGTCGAGCGCCAGCGCGCCCGCCTCGAAGCCGGTCACGATGCGCTCGACCCGCGGGTTCGTGCCTGCCGCGCCCCACGCGACATGCAGCGGCAGGAAGTGCTCGTCGGTGGGATGCGCGCGCGCGGCGTCGGGCGCCCGTTCGCGGTACTGGACGAGCGCCGCGGTGTCGTGTGCGCGCAATCGCTCGTCCAGCCATTGCGCGAACGCCTGCGCGTAGCGCAAGGGTTCGCTGCGCCGCGGATTGCCGACCCAGTCGCGCAGGTTGTGTGTCGTATGCCCGGAGCCGACGATCAGCACGCCTTCGGCGGCGAGCGGCGCGAGCGCGCGGCCCAGCGTGACGTGGTGCGCGGGCCCGAGCGCGGGCTGCAGCGACAATTGGACGACGGGCACGTCGTACTCCGGATACATGTGCACCAGCGGCACCCACGCGCCGTGGTCGAGGCCGCGACACCCGTCGACACCGGCCGTGATCCCGGATTTCTTGAGCAGCGCGACGGCGTCGGTCGCGAGCGCCGGCGCGCCGGGCGCCGGATAGCGCAGCGCGAAAAGCTTGGGCGGGAAGCCGCCGAAATCGTGGATGGTCTCCGGTTGCGGATTGCCCGTCAGCATCGGCACCGCGGTTTCCCAGTGCGCCGACACCATCAGCACCGCGTGCGGTTTCGGCAGCGCGCGGCCCAGCGCTTGCCACGCGTCACCTGCGGCCCCCGGCGCGACGGCGTGCATTGGCGAGCCGTGGGAAAGGAACAGCGTGGGCAGGCGGGTCATGGGTGCTTGCGATGATGAATTGCTCGCCGCGGCCGGTGGCGGCCGCGGCAGGTTGCGACGTCAGGCAGCCGCAACCGTTTCCTTGACGAGGCCTTCGGCGACGAGCACCGCATGGACGGCCGGGCGGGCGGCGACGCGCGTCTGGAATTGCTGCAGCGCCGGCCACGGGGTCAAGTCGACCTTCAGCATCGGCGCCCAGTTGAGGATCGTGAACAGGTAGGCGTCGGCGATCGTGAACGAATGCCCGGTCAGGTACGGCTGCACGGCGAGCGTCTTCGACAGCAGGTCGAAGCGCGATGCGAGCCTGGTTTTCTGGGCTTCCTTCGTCACCTCAGGTGTGGCCGGATACCACAGCGGGCCGAACTGCTTGTGCAACTCGGTTGCGATGAAGTTCAGCCATTCCATCACCCGGTAACGATCCATGCCGCCGAAGGCGGGCGCGAGCGTGCCTGGCTTGCGGTCGGCGATGTACTGCAGGATCACGCCCACTTCGGACAGGCGCGAGCCGTCGTCCAGTTCCAGCAGCGGGACGTAGCCCTTCGGGTTGATCGAGTAGAAGTCGGTGCCGTCGGCGAGCACGTGTTTCTTCAGGTCGACCTTCGCGCTCGTGTAGGCCGCGCCGGATTCGGACAGCGCGATGTGCGGGGCGAGCGAGCAGGCGCCGGGGGAGAAGTAGAGCTTCATGGCAAGTCCTTGCGGTCGATGATGCGTCGATGAATCCGCGCGCCGCGGGCGAGGCCGTTGCAAGGCGCGGGTTGGGTCTGGCAGCGCGCGGCAACATGCGGCGAAGGCGGACGAAACTGGATGCCGATCCGGCGGTTCGCAGCGTTGCGTGGCGCGTGATCGGATCATGGACGTTGCCTAAACAGAGATAAATAGGCTACAGGTTGAAATATTGTTGCGAAATACGCAATAATTACTGATCGACATTCCGGGGGTGCAATGGACCGTTTCGACGCGATCGCCGCGTTCGTGAAGGTCGTGGAGACCGGGAGCTTCGCGCGCGCCGCGGAGCGCCTCGACGTCTCGGTGTCGTCCGTGTCGCGGCACGTGACCGACCTCGAGGCACATCTCGACGCGCGGCTGCTCAACCGCACGACGCGACGGCTGTCGCTCACCGAGACAGGCCGCGCCTTCCACGAGCGCTGCGTGCAGCTGCTGGCCGACCTGGGCGAGGCCGAGGAGTCGGCGGGGGCCGGCTCCGTCACACCGCGCGGCACGCTGCGGATTTCCTGCAGCGTCACGTTCGGCGAGCGGTACGTCGCGCCCGCCGTCGCGCAGTTCATGGCGCGCTACGCGGAGACGCGTTTTGACGTCGAACTGTCCGACCGCAGCGTCGACCTCGTCGATGAGGGGTTCGACGCCGCGGTGCGCATCGGCGCGATCGGCGGGCAAAACCTGGTCGGCCGGCGCGTCGGCGCCACGCAGCTCGTGTGCTGCGCGTCGCCCACCTATCTGGCGCGACGCGGCGAGCCGCGCGTGCCGGAGGACTTGGCCACGCACGCGTGCCTGCTCTACGAATATGCGCCGCAGCGGGATTCGTGGGCGTTCGTCGACAAGTCCGGCACCGAACGCCGCGTGCGCGTGACGGGCCCCGTGCATTCGAACAATGGCGCCTTTGCGGCGGCGCTCGCGCGCGCCGGCGTCGGCATCGCATACGAGCCCGACTTCATCGTGGGTGCGGACCTGCGCGCCGGCGCGCTGGTGCCGATCCTGCGCGCATTCGCGCCGGCGCCGTCGCCGATCCACGTCGTCTATGCGAGTCGCCGGCACCTGTCGGCGAAGGTGCGCGCGTTCGCGGACTTTCTCGCCGAACGTTTCGCGACGCCCGAATGGGCGTTCGACGCCAAGACGGCGCGGTCCGCACAACGCGCGGCGCGGTGACGGCAGAGCCGTATGGGCGCGGCCGCCGCGCGGCGAATCGTGCGAAGCCGCGGCGCGGTTCGCGCGGTCGCGTCAACGGACGCCGAACGGAGATGACGCGCGATCGACGGGCCGCGACGGCTTGTCGCCGCAGGCGTTCGCGGCAACCCTTGGTATGCTATCCGTCGCCCGCCTCTTTCTTAGTCCCGCCATGACCACGCTTCCGCCCGCCGTTACGCTGCCGGCCACCGTCGACGCCACGCTCGACCTGTTGACGAGCCAGGACTACGTCGCCGAGCGCCGGCTCGCCACGGCGGTCTTCCTGGCGCTGAAGCTCAAGCGTCCGCTGTTTCTCGAAGGCGAGGCAGGCGTGGGCAAGACCGAGATCGCGAAGGTGCTCTCGACCGGCCTGCACAAGCCGCTGGTGCGGCTGCAATGTTACGAGGGCCTCGATACCGCCGCGGCGGTCTACGAGTGGAACTATCCGCGGCAGATGATCGAGATCCGGTTGGCGGAAGCCGCGGGCGGCGTCGCACGCGACCGGCTGGCGCACGACATCTTCACGCCGCAGTTCCTGCTGAAGCGGCCGCTGCTGCAGGCGATCGACCCCGACGACGGCGT
>JBDTNR010000314.1:0-4716 GCA_039933655.1 Betaproteobacteria bacterium
GCGGCGCGAGAACTTCGCCACTTCCGCCTGCGTGGCGGCCAGTCCGCCGCCCACCTTCAGGTACTGGTCGTCGGGCAGCGGCAGGAAATTGGCGAACGGCCGCTCGCGGATGACGAGCCCGTGCTGCGCGAGCTTCAGGTCGCGGATCACCTGCGGATCGAGCAGGCTGACGGTGTAGCTCGCGGTCGAATTGCGGAAGCCGGGATGGAATTCCTCGGTGACGGCTGCCCCGCCGACCACGCCGCGGCGCTCGGCTACGCACACCGAAAATCCGGCTGCCGCGAGGTACGCCGCGCAGGTCAGGCCGTTGTGGCCGCCGCCGATGATGACGGCGTCGAAGCGGCGCGCGCTACTCGTCACCCAGGCCGGCGGCCACGGTCGAGAAGCCGCAGTCGACATAAGTGATCTCGGCGGTCACCGCGCTCGCGAGCGGTGACAGCAGGAAGGCGGCGACGTTGCCGACGTCGTCGATCGTGACGTTGCGGCGCAGCGGCGCCGTCTTCTCGACGAAACTGAGGATCTTCGAAAATCCTCCGATGCCCGCGGCGGCGAGCGTCTTGATCGGACCGGCCGAGATGCCGTTCACGCGGATTTGCTCGGGTCCGAGGCAGGCGGCCAGGTAGCGGACGTTGGCTTCGAGGCTCGCCTTGGCGAGCCCCATCACGTTGTAGCTGGCCAGCGCGCGCACGGCACCCAGGTACGTCAGCGTCAGCATGGCGCCGCCGCGACCCTGCATCAACGGCCGCGCGCCCCGCGCGAGCGCCGCGAAGCTGTAGCTCGAAATGTCGTGTGCCACGGCGAACGCGGCGCGCGTCGTGCCGTTCAGGAAATCGCCGGACAGCGCTTCGCGCGGCGCGAACGCGATCGAATGCAGCATCCCGTCCAGGCTGCCCCATTCCGTCTTGAGCGATGCGAACAGCGCGTCGACGTCGTCATCGCGGCTGACATCGCATGGCAGCACCGGCACCGGCCCGAACTCCGCCGCGATCCGCACCACGCGTTCCTTCAGGTCGTCGTTGACGTACGTGAATGCGAGCGTGGCGCCCTCGCGCTGGCATGCGCGTGCGACGCCGTACGCGATGGACCGGTTCGAAAGCACACCGGTGATCAGGATCCTGCGGTCAGCGAGAAAGCCCATGTGGGGTCGGGTTCGGAAAGGGTTGACGGGGACTGGCGCGCGCCGGCCAAGCGACGAGTGCCGACGGTCACAGCGGAGGCTTGATAGGCTGGAGCACGCCGCACGCCATCCGGTTGTTGGGCAGCCCGGGAAGCGCCTCGTCGATCGTGTTGCCGTGATGGATGACGACCGCACGCCCGCGCAGCGACAGCGGGCCGTCGACGGTGGCGCCCTTGATGAAGCCGACGTACTGTTTCAGATCCTGTTCCGTATCGACGTAGACGGGCGCCAAGAGGTTGTCCGGCGTCTTGCCCGAGTTGGGCGGCGCCCAGGCCGATCCCGCGGAGAACAGGTTGGGTGACGTGCAGTTGCCGCGTTCGTGCAGCGCGATGCGGTACGTGCCCGGCAGCACGTTGTAGAGCGAAATCTGGATCGACACTCCATCGCGGAAATTGGCGAGCCGAACGGTACCCGTGGCGGCCGAGCGGGTGCCCTTGAGCGAGGCCTCCAGCCCCTCGCCGCGACCGAAGATCGTATCGAAGTCTTCCTTGGTCGATGCGCAAGCCGCAAGCGTGACGCCCACGACGAGCGCCACGACGATCCTGGCGATGGATTCCATGCACCCGATTGTCGCATTTCCGGAAGACCGTCGGTCGAGAGCGTGAATGGCGCTCAGGATCGGGCGCCAGGCGTCACCCCGCGCGGCACGGCACGACCTTGAGCGCTAGCGAGTGATGACGCCGCAGGCGACGCGCGCGCCGGCATTGCCGGTCGGCTGCGTCGTGTAGTCGTCGGGGTCCTTGTGGACGATGAGCCCGCGGCCGACGATGTCGGTGTCGCCGCTGCCGATCGTCATCACGTCGAGCTCGATGACGAGCACCGCGTTGCCGCTGGCATCGGCGATGAGCATCGGTGCGTCGCCCACATGCCGGTCCGGCGTCGTGGGCGCGGCATGCGGCTTGCCGCGGGGATTGAAATGCCCGCCGGCGCTCATGCCGTCGCCGGAACTGCAGTCGCCCTTTTCGTGGATGTGGAAGCCATGGCCGCCGGGCGTGAGGCCGGCGACCCTGGCGTTGACGAGAACCTTGCCGCCCTTCTGCGTGAACGTGACGAGGCCGTTCGCGGTGTTGCCCTTGGTGGGCTCCAGCTTGGCGGTGGCCGTCGGCGCGGTGGGGCCGGTCGTCGCGCATGCTGCGACGAGCAATGCCGCCACCATCCCCCCAATCGTATTCCTCATGTGATCTCCAGGCAAAGTGGTTGAACCAGGCGCCAAGCGCGCCGCCGCACCATGATAGGGCATCTGCGCGAAGTCGCACATCGCTGCTGCGATTTGTCCATGCCGCGAGCTAGAATGCCGCCGGCGGCGCACTCGAGCCGTCCCATCGGAGAACAGACAACATGCAAAATTTTCGTTCCGCGAGCGCGCTGCCGCTCGCGGCAATCGCCGCGCTGGCGCTCGCCGGATGCTGGGGCAGCGACACCTACACGCCGGAACCGAACCTGAAGCCGTCGTTCGTCGGCGTTGTCACCAAGTCGTCGTACGACGGCGTCAGCGACGACCTGCTGACGGCAGGGCTCGGCAAGACCGGGCTCGCCGGCGCGTCGCCGGTCGCCGCCAGTCCCGCCGCGCCGACTGCGGCGGAGCTGCGCAAGATCGCCATCTGGAACAACTATCGCGCACTCGTCGACATCGCGGCGAACGGCGGCTACGGAAGCCTCTATGGCCCCAACATCGACATCAACGGCAATCCGACGCTGGGTGAAGGCAAGGTCGCCGGCACGGAGTACCTCGCGTACGCCGATGACGGCTCGGGCAAGCAGAACGTGACGATGATGGTGCAGATTCCCGCATCGTTCAATTCGGCCTCCGCGTGCATGGTCACGGCGACGTCGTCGGGCTCGCGAGGCGTCTACGGCGCGATAGGCACCGCCGGCGAGTGGGGACTGAAGCGTGGCTGCGTCGTCGCGTACACCGACAAGGGAACCGGCACCGGCATCCACGACCTCCCGAGCGACACGGTCAACCTGCAGAACGGCGTGCGTTCCGGCGCCGTCGCCGCGGGCAAGAATTCCAACTTCACGTCCGAGCTGTCGGCCACGGACCTGGCGGCCTTCAACGCCGCATCACCCAATCGCCAGGCGGTCAAGCACGCGCACTCGCAGCAGAATCCCGAGAAGGACTGGGGTCGCGACACGCTGAACGCCATCCGCTTCGCGTTCTACGCGATGAACGAGGAACGCGCCGCACGCAACCCGGACGGCACGGCGAAGGTCGATTTCAAGCCGGCCAACACGATCGTCATCGCGTCGTCGGCCTCCAACGGCGCCGGTGCCGCGCTGGCCGCGCTCGAGCAGGACACCGAGGGCCTGATCCGCGGCCTGGCCGTCAGCGAGCCGAGCATCGCGCTGACGCCGGGCGGCAACCTCGTCGTCAAGCGGGGCAACGTCACCACCAGCGGCACCGGGCGGCCGCTGTACGACTACTTCACGCTTGCCAACCTGCTGCAGCCGTGCGCAGCGATCTCCGCCCTTGCAAACGGCTCGCCCGGCGCGGCGTTCGTCAACGTCGCGCTGGCCACCAACCGTTGCGCGTCGCTGAAGGCGAAAGGCTATGTCTCTGGCACGACCACGGCCGACCTGGCCACCGACGCCATGAACCAGCTGATCGCCTACGGCTGGCAGCCGGAATCGAACCTGCTGCAGGCGTCCCATTATGCGTTCGCCACACCCGGGATCGCGATGACGTACGCGAACACGTATGGCCGGTTCAGCGTCAAGGACAACGTCTGCGGCCTGTCGTTCGGCGCCACGGATGCCACGACGTTCAAGCCTGTCGTGATCGGCACCGCGGCGCTCGCGCAGGGGTTCGGCACCAGCAACGGCGTGCCGCCAACGATCGGCATCAACATCATCAACAACAACGCGGTCGGCGGACCGGCTCTGAGCGGCGCCTCGGTTTCCGCATCGACAGGGCTGCTCGACTTCAACATCGACGGCGCCGAATGCCAGCGAGCGCTTTGGACCGGCACCGACGCCAACGCAGTGCGCGTGCAGAACGGCGTCAAGGAAACATACCGGACGGCGAACCTGCGCGGCAAGCCGGCGATCATTGTGCACGGGCGCAACGACACGCTCATCCCGGTGTCGTTCACGTCGCGCCCATACTACGGGCTGAACAAGGTCGTCGAAGGCACGGCATCGAAGCTCACGTACATCGAAGTCACGAACGCGCAGCATTTCGACACGTTCATCGACAACGCGGCGCTGCCGGGCTATGACTCGATGTTCGTCCCGCTGCACTACTACTTCATCAAAGCGATGGATGCGGTCTACGCGAACCTGACGAACAACGTGCCGCTGCCGCCCGCACAGGTCGTGCGCACGATCCCGCGTGGGGGCACGCCGGGTTCCGCGCCCGCGATCACCACCGCCAACGTGCCGCCGATCTCGGCCGCGCCCCAGGCGGCAAACCAGATCACCTTTTCCGGCAACACGCTGACGATACCGGACTGACGTCATCGCGGCGCCGTGGCCTCCGGCACGCCGGAGGCCACGGTGAAACGGGTACAATTTGACGGCCGCCTCGACTTTAGGGGTGG
>JBDTNR010000315.1:0-4702 GCA_039933655.1 Betaproteobacteria bacterium
CGCGGGCGGCGTGCACGCTGCCGGCACTGCGCAAGGAATTCATCGTCGACGAATACCAGGTGGCGGACGCCCGCGCGCTGGGCGCGGACGCGATCCTGCTGATCGTGGCGGCGCTCGAGGACGCGCAGATGGCGGCACTGGAGGATTGCGCGCTCGCCTACGGGATGGACGTGCTGGTGGAGATCCACGATGGCGCCGAGCTCGACCGCGCGCTGCGGCTCAAGACGCCGCTGCTCGGCATCAACAACCGCAACCTGCGCAACTTCAGCGTCACCCTCGACACCACGTTCAACCTGCTGCCCCGCGTGCCGAAGGACCGGCTGGTCGTCACCGAAAGCGGCATCGCCACTCCCCGCGACGTGGCGATGATGCGCGAGCGCGGTGTGCATGCATTTCTCGTCGGCGAAGCGTTCATGCGCGCGCCCGATCCCGGCGCCGCGCTGACGGCGCTCTTCGGCCCCTGAAGAAGAGCCGCGGCGGACCCTGCGGTGAACCCGACCGCGCGCGGCATGTGCCTGGAGCTGTACGCGACAGGCGCCCGATGTCGATTTTTCGCCATTGACAGAGTGGGCAACCAGGGTTAGCGTTCCCGAGGGTTCCCCACCCCCAATCGGCTGTACTTCGCAACGGAGGTCTCATGTTGCGTATCGCAGTGATGGTGTTCGCGGTGGCACTGTCGGTCCCGATGAGTAGCGCCTCGGCAGCCACGATCCCCGCTCCAGTGGTCGAGTACTACAACGCTTCGCTCGACCACTACTTCATCACGTGGGTCCCCGCCGAGATCGCGAAGCTCGATGCCGGCACGGAGATCAAGGGCTGGGTACGCACTGGTCAGGGCTTCCGAACGTTCACCGCCGTGCAAGGCGGCGCGTCGCCGGTGTGCCGCTACTACATCCCGCCCGGTCTAGGCGATTCGCACTTCTTCGGGCGCGGCACGGCCGAATGCGATGCCACCGGTCAACAGAATCCGAGCTTCGTCCGCGAGGACCCTGCGTTCATGCAGATGTTCCTGCCGTCGGCCGGCGTGTGTCCGTCTGGCACGACCGAGATTTACCGCGTGTTCTCCAATCGCCCCGACGCCAATCACCGTTACATGACGGACAAGGCCATTCGCGCGCAGATGGTCGCGAAGGGCTGGCTCGCGGAGGGCGACGGACCGGATCTCGTCGTCATGTGCGCGCCGCCCGACCCCGGGCCGGAGACCGATTTCAAACCCACCACCGATACGACGATCGCCGGCTTCAACAACTTCGGCTCCGTGGTGATTCCCGCCGGCGTGACGGTCACGATGACAGGCGACCTCCTGATGAACGCCAGCGGTGCCGTGACCATCGCGGGCAATCTCGTCGGTGATTGCAAGGTCGCGAGCATTACCGCGGGTCTTGCGCTCAACGTGACCGGCAAGATCGAGAACCATTGCGCGGTGCTTCCCGGTGCAGCGCCGCCTGCGTTGACACTCGTCGGCGACGGGGGCGTCAACTTCACCAATGCGCGCGTATCCTCGTCGGGTGATGTGCTCGTCACCAACGACCTCGCAGCCTCGCAGGGCGCCGCGGCCGGACCCACCGGGCTGAACGCGCCGGCCATACACTCCGGCTCGTCAATGAGAGCCAAGGCCGGCCCCTATTCATGCACATCGGTCGGCACCAACTGGCTGACGACGCCGCTGCGCGCCGACAACGGCGCCGACGGCAACCCGAAGGGCAAGGACGGCAAGCGTGCGCGCACGTGGGTATTGTGGTGCGACGGTAACGGATTGATCGACGCTTCGTCGGTGTTCGGCCAGGACGGCGGCCACGGCGGAGCGGGCACCCACAGCAGCAACGTCAAGGCCGACGCGACGGGCGGCATCGGCGGTGCTGGAGGTTTGCTGCGCGTGTTTGTCACGGGTCAGCTCGACTTCGGCTCCGGCAACGTGTTGAACGGCGGCAATGGGGGAGATGGCGGCGACGCTACCGGGACGAGCCTCGCCAACCCGACGCTCGCCGCGGCGCCGCCCGCAACGGCGACCTCCGGACGCGGCGGTGACGGCGGCCTCATCACCATCCAGAGCCTCCAGGCGATGTCGATTGCCGGTCCGCTCACCATGAATGTCGGGAGCGGCGGCGCCAGCGGCGGCGCCTCGGCGTTGGCCGCGGAGGGCTTCAACTCCACGCCGGCCAAGCCCGCGCAACCAGGCGGCAACGCCACCGCGACCAGCGGCGACGGCGGCAAGGTGCCGCGAGGCACGCTGACGGCGGCCGGGAACATCACCGGCGCGGGTAACGTGACCGTCACCGGCGGCCCGGGTGGAACGAGTGGTGTTGCCGATGCCACGGGCGGCAAGGGCGGCGACGGTGTCGACATTCTCAACAAGGACGGCGCCGTCGGCGGCGCCGTCAATGCATTCCCCGGCCGCGGCGGCAACGCCGAAGTGCGCAACATGGCAGGTGCCCTGGTCGGCAATGGAGGCAACAGCGGCGATGCGGTGTTCCGCCATGGTTTGGGCGGCCACGCCTTCAACGATTGCGCGCCGCCGCTGACTTTCGGCGGCAAGGGCGGCAACGGCGGCGCCACGGCCGGCGGCAGCCAGTTCGGCGGCTCGGGCGTTGCCAACGGCATGGACGGCAAGACCCGCGAGATCGTCGTCGCCAACGGCGGCAATGGCGGCCACGGTCTCGGTCCCGGCAAGCGCGGCGAAGCCGGCGCGAACGGAATTGTCGGCGCGGGTGCGGCCGTGATCACGCCGCCGGTGTTCACGCCGGGCGCGGTGGGGCGCGGTTGCCGCTTCACCATCACCATTCTCGTGATACTCGATCCGCTGCCTTCGCACGAACCCTTCGTCGGGTACACGTCGATCGGAATCATCGATGCGCTGGTCAACAACGACACCAATATCGTGACGTTTACCGGCGTGCTTGGCGGCAAGTGGATCACCGTCAGCGGCCCGTTCAACAAGACCACGGGCGCCTTCACCGCGACGGGGAACGGAACTGCGGCAGGGTTCGCCAATGTGCCCGTGGTGTTCTCGGGTACGATCACCTTCGGCACTGGACAGATCACCGGCGAAGTCACGCTGGGCGGGGGGGCCGTCGGATTGCCGGCGCACTCGGTCAACTACAGCCTCAGCGGCACGACCCTCGGCGTTACGCCGCCGGGGCCTTGAGCGACGCGGCGGTATCGGCAACCAGGCCTGCCGTAGGCATTGATGAGTTGAATCGAAAGGTCACGCGCACATCCGCGTGACCTTTCTGCTTTGCAGGCGTGAACCCGCACGCCCGCTTTTGCTATGATGCGCTGCGCCGTTCGCGGGACTTTGCGTTTGCTGCCCGCGTCCCATTCCCACCGGCCCGCAGCGGGGTAGCTTTTTGTGTCGGCCATCGCCGTCGAAAACGTCAGCAAGCACTGGACGACCGCCGCCGGCAACGTGCGCGCCGTGGATTCGGTTTCGTTCGCGCTGGCCGAAGGCTCGCTTAACGTGCTGCTCGGGCCGTCGGGCTGCGGCAAGTCCACCACGCTGCGCCTGATCGCGGGGCTCGAAACGACCGACGGTGGCCGCATCACGATCGGTGACCGCGACGTGACGCGCCTGCCGCCGGCCAAGCGCAACATCGCGATGGTGTTCCAGAGCTACGCGCTGTTTCCGCACCTTTCGGTGGCCGAGAACATCCTGTTCGGATTGCGCGTGCGACGGGTGCCCCCCGGCGAGTGCGATTCGCGCCTCGCCCGCGTCGCCGACCTCCTGGGCCTTTCCGCGCTGCTGGTCCGCAAGCCGTCGCAGTTGTCGGGCGGGCAGCAGCAGCGCGTGGCGTTGGGCCGCGCGATCATCAACGAGGCGCCGGTGTGCCTGATGGACGAGCCCCTGTCCAATCTCGATGCGCAGCTGCGCGCGGAGATGCGGACGGAGATCCGCGCATTACAGCGCAAGCTCGGCATCACGATGGTCTACGTCACGCATGACCAGGTCGAGGCCATGTCGATGGCCGACCGGGTGATCCTGATGAACAGCGGCCGCATCGAGCAGAACGGCACGCCTGTCGACCTGTACGAGACGCCGGCCAATGCCTTCGTCGCGCGCTTCATCGGCACGCCGCCGATGAACCTGCTGCTGCTCGAAGGCGGTCCCGATGGCGCGGTGATCGCCGGCACCGAGGGTCCGGTGGTGTTGCCGGCGGACTGCGCGGGCGGCATGCTGGGCGTGCGTCCCGAGCATGTCGAGCTGGGTTTCGAGCGCGGCGTGCGCGCCGTCATCGAAGGCATCGAGTATCTGGGCGGCGATTCGCTGCTCACCTGCAGGATCGGAGGCCAGTCGCTGGCCGTGCGCGCGCCGGGCAGCGTAGGCCTCAAGCGCGACGATCCGGCATGGCTGTCGTGGGCGGCCGGGGCCCAGCATTTTTTCGCGGCGGATGGCGTTCGGCATGAGCCGCGCGCCCGTCACGCCGCCGCAACGCTGATGGCGTAATAGAGAAACACCGTCAATCGAGGAGGAGCGCAACATGGGGAATCGTATCGTTCGCAGATTCATAGCCGCACTGGCCGCGGCGTGCTCGCTGCTGGGAGCCGGCGTGGCGCAGGCGCAGACTGAAGTGTCGTTCTACTATCCGGTCGCCGTCGGTGGCCCGATCACGAAGATCATCGACGGCTACGCCGCCGACTTCGAGAAGGAAAATCCCGGGATCAAGCTGAAGCCGATCTATTCGGGCAGCTACCAGGAGTCGATCAC
>JBDTNR010000316.1:0-4702 GCA_039933655.1 Betaproteobacteria bacterium
CCCCCAGGGGGGCGAGCGCCTCGGGGCGGCCCGGCGGCGCTCACCGCGCGCGAGGCGCTGGAACTCGCCACGCGCGGCGGCGCGCGGGTGCTCGGACGCGACGACGTGGGCCGGCTCGCGCCGGGCATGGCGGCCGATGTCGTCGCGTTCGATCTCACCGACGTCGGATTCGCCGGCGCCGGTCACGACCCGCTCGCGGCGCTCGTGTTCTGCGCGCCGGTACGCGCGGTACTGTCGGTCATCCACGGCCGTGTCGTGATTCGCGATGGTGTGCTGGCGACTGTCGAGGTGCCGCTGCTCGCGCAACGGCAGCGAAGCCTTGCGCGCAGGCTGATGCGCGGCGACTGACGGGAACGGTCAGACCCGAATTTCGCGTGCCACCGGTGGCGGTATCATTGGCTTCGTCGCGAAACTCGAATCTGACCCTGTGCCGGACTCCCCCGTGCAAACCTTCGACGCTATCGTGATCGGTGGCGGCGTGATCGGCGTGTCGATCGCCTATCACCTGTCCCGCCTTGGATGCCCGCGCGTGCTGCTTCTCGAACGCGGGCAGCTGGGCGGCGGCACCACGGCGCAATCGTCGTGCATCATCCGCACGCACTACTCGGTGCCGCAGAACGTGGTCCTCGCGCAACGTGGCCAAGCCGCGTTCAGCGATTTCGCCGGCTACCTGGAAGACCCCGAGGCGGATGCCGGCTTCAATCGCTGCGGACTGATGATCGTCGCGGGCGAAGGCGCCCGCGCCGCCGCGATGCGCGAAACGCTTGCCGTCGAGCGCGGGCTGGGAATCGACGCGCGGGAGCTGACGATCGACGACGCGCGGCGCCTCCATCCGCTGCTGCAGCTTTCCGACATCGCGGCCGTGGGCTGGGAGCCCGACGCGGGTTACGCCGATGCATACCTCGCGCTGACGGCATTCGCCCGCAATGCCCGCCGGCTCGGCGCGACGCTGCGCGAAGGCGTCGAGGTGACAGGCCTGACGCGCGACGACACCGGTCGCGTCACTGGAGTCACCACCGCGCAGGGGCCGATCGGCGCCGGCGTCGTCATCAGCGCGCAGAACATCTGGTCGCGAGAGCTTGCCGCATGGACCGGCGTCGCGCTGCCGTTGACGCTGTCGCGGCACGCCGTGTTCACGCTCGAGGCGCCCGTGCCGTACACGCGCGCGCTGCCGGTATTGAAGGACTTAGCGTCCCCCGGCAAGCTCTACATGCGCGGCTACGGCGGCACGCAACTGCTCGTGGGCGACGGCAATGAAGGCGAGACGATCGCCGCCCCGGACACGGAGCAGGCGGATGTTCCACTCGATTACGTCGCGGAGATCGGCGAACAGGTCGCGCACCGGATGCCGGTGTTCGCCGAAGCTGGCCTCGCCTCGTCGTGGACGGGCGTCTACGATGTGACACCCGACTGGAACCCGGTATTGGGCGCGCTGCCGGGCATCGACGGCCTGCAGGTCGCCTACGGATTCTCGGGGCACGGCTTCAAGCTTTCGCCGGTGATCGGGCGCCTGCTTGCACAGAGCGCGCTGGGCTTGCCGACGGACATCGACCTCGCGCCCTACTCGCTATCCCGCTTTGCCGCGGGGGAACTGCTGGCCGGCCGCTACGGCGCCGGTGCGGTTTCCTGATAACTCGCCGGCTCTTCGCCCAGGTCGCTGCTTTCCACCGATTCCCTCTTCGACGGCGAGGCCACGCGCGCGCTCGTACACGCCGTCCACGGCGGCGCCCACTTCGGCGAATGCCTGACGACGATGCAACGCGTGCCGCCGGGCGACACTGCCGCCTGGGCGCGCGAACGGGCGACGACGGCCGATCCCATCGCTGCGATCGGCGATGCCTGCGCGGCGGCGGGGCACGTCGTCAGCGCGCACGATGCGTGGCTGCGCGCCGCCAACTACTGCCGCGCGTCGTACATGTTCCTGTACGGCAACCCGGTCCCGCCGGCGCTCGTTGCCGCCTTCGCCCGGGAGTCCGCCACGTGCGCGAAGGCCGCGGCGGCGTGCGCGCCGGCGCTCCGCCCCGTGGAGACTCCGAACGAAAACACGACGCTTTCCAACTGTTTCTGCCCCGGCGGCCCGGTGCGCGTCCGCTGCTGGCATGCACGAACGGCGAGGACTCGACCGTGCACGAGATGCATATCGCGTTCGCCGTGGCCGCACGCGCACGCGGCTATCACTGCCTGCTGTTCGACGCTCCGGGCCAGAGGGCGCGCGCTGTTCCGGCAGCAAGTCGTCATGCGCCACGATTGGGAGCTTGTCGTGCGTCCCGTCATCGACTTCGCGCAGGCGCTTCCCCGGACGTCTTCGCCGCGCTGACCTGCCCCAAGACCTTGCAGCGCTTCACCGCCGGCGAAGGCGCCGGCGACCGCTGCGCGATGATGGCCCGCACGCTTTTCCTGCAGCGGATGTTCGACTGGCTGGACGACGTCGTCGCCAGGCGCCAGGCGCTGGGCGCGCGGGCGGCGTGGCAATGCACACGCCGTTTCGGCATACTGTCGGCGATCGCGTGCCCGCGTGGTCCTGAATGGCATCCGCACAAGGAGACTTCCATGGTCGTCCGCACCCGTCTCGTCACTGCCGCGCTGGTTGCCGGCGTGGCGTTCGCATCCAGCGCAGTCGCGCAGGATCGCGTGTTCTTCGGCATCGCCACCGGCGGCACCGGCGGCACCTACTATCCGCTCGGCGGAATGCTCGCGCAGCTCATCTCCAACAAGGTGACGATCGGCGGCAAGAAGCTGGCGGCGACCGCCGAGACCGCCGGCGCCTCGGTGGCCAACGCGCAGCTGCTGGCGCGCAAGGATATCGAGAGCGCGTTCGTCGCGGCCGACATCCTCGACGCAGCCTACAACGGCAAGGGCCAGTTCGAAGGCAAGCCGGTGAAGAATCTGCGCGCGCTTGGCGCGCTCTACCCGGAGCAGGTGCAGCTCGTCACGCTCGCCAGCGCCAATGTGCAGAATTTCAAGGACCTGAAGGGCAAGTCGGTATCGTCGGGGTCACCGGGATCCGGGCAATGGCAGCTGCTGGGCGACCTGCTCGAAGCGTACGGCATGACGCGCAAGGACATCGGCGAGGACCTGTCGTCGTTCACGCAATCGGTCGACAAGATCAAGGACGGCAATCTTGTAGCGTCGCTGATCACCGCCGGCGCGCCGACATCTTCGGTCAGCGACCTCGCCAACGCGCGCGACGTCCGCATCGTGCCGCTCGCCGGGCCCGAGATCGAGGCGCTGCGCAAGAAACAGCCGTACTACGCCAGCGTGCAATTGCCGCCGAACACCTACAAGGGGCAGACGGCGCCGGTGAACACGCTGGCCGTGATGGCGATCTGGGCCACCCACGACGGCGTCACCGACCAGATGGCGTACGAGGTGACCAAGGCACTGTTCGAGAACACCGAAACGCTGGGGCAGGTGCACCCGAAGGGCAAGGAAATCTCGCTCAAGACGGCGCTGCAGTCGGTGTCGATCCCGCTGCATCCCGGCGCGGAAAAGTACTACCGCGAAAAAGGCCTGATCAAGTGACGCACCGGTCCGGGCGCGACATCGCGCAGCGGGCCGTGCGCGGAACCAGGTGCGTCATCCCCGCGCATGCGGGGATGGAGCGGCGTGCATCGAACGTCGCCGGGTTCCCGCTTTCGCACGAGCGACGCGGGAACGGCTGGACCTCTTGGCACACCTCCTGATTTCGCGCCGGACGGCGTGCGTGCTGGCGCTGCTTGCGGGCTTGGTCGCGCCCGCAAGTGCCGCAGCCTGCATCGCGCTCACCGCCCACCCCGACGGCACGCCGCTGGCGGAAATCGCGGCCGCTGATTCCATGTTCGCCGTGACCTACGTGCATTCGGTGACACGTACGCCGGTCACCGAGCGCTACCGCGTCGACGGCGACACGATCGTACAGACCGAGATTCGCTTTGCGCAGCACGGCCCGGGGCTGCCGACGCAGCCGGACGCCGGCGGGACGTTTGAGCAGCGCGACGGACAGCTGACGATGACCCTCGATCGCCGCTTCCCTGCCATTGTCATGCGGGTGAATCACGCCCAGTCGCCGCGGTTCGCCGCCGACACGCGCACGTTCGACCTTGCGGCATGGGGCGATCGCGCCATCGTCGTCCGCGCAAAGCTAGGTCCCTGCGCAACCCGGATCCACTGACGCCCGATGACCAAGCACGGCACGCTCGCCGACACGATCGAGGCAGTTTCCGCCGAGCAGCAGGCGCGCCTCATCAAACAGTTCGACCACGAGTCGAACTTCAGGAAGCTCGCCGGCCCGGTGGGGATGCTGGTCACGACGATCGCCGTCGTGCTGTCGGGCTTCCATATCTACACCGCCGGCTTCGGCCTGCTGGTCGAAATCAAGCACCGCACGTTCCATCTCGCGCTGGTGCTGGGGCTCATCTTCCTCGTCTTCCCGCGCCCGACGCCGGCGAGCGGTCGCGTTCCGATCGCGAAGGAATGGGGCTGGGCCCTCACGTTCGGCACGTTCTACCTTTACCTCGCATGGGACCTCGTCAGCCGGCTGACCGACACCGGCGAGCTGAAGAACGGCGGGCTGTATCTCGGCCTCGTCGCGTTCATCGTCGCGCTGACGCTGCCGGTCAAGCGCTATGGCGGGTACGGTGACCGCGCATCGCTGATCGACTGGCCGCTCGCGCTGATGGCCGCCGGCGTTTCGCTCTACCAGCTCGTGTTCTTCGAGGACATT
>JBDTNR010000317.1:0-4701 GCA_039933655.1 Betaproteobacteria bacterium
TACTGGACGATGTACGGGCAGCCGATGTTTCATTTGCCGGACGCTGCCGGCGTCATGCTGGAAGTGATCGCCTGCCGCAAGGCGTTTCCGCAGCACTACATCAAGCTCAACGCATTCGACTCCACGCGCGGCATCGAGTCGATCCGGCTCTCGTTCGTCGTCAACCGTCCGACCGACGAGCCGGGGTTCGGTCTCGTGCGGCAGGAGACGGCAGGACGCAACGTCCGCTACACGACTACCGCGTATTCGGCGCAGCGGCCCGTGGGCAAGCGCTACTGATCGCCGACGGCGATGGCGCAGACCCTCCCTTCCCCGGCAGGCGGTGTAGCGGCGTCCGATGGCGTCGACCTGCACGCGCTGTGCGCGGACGCCGGCGTATTCGAACTCCTGGACGGACTCGACCGCGACTTGGTCGGCCTCGCGCCGGTGAAGACGCGAATCCGCGAGATCGCTGCGCTACTCGCGGTCGACCGCGCGCGCGCCGCACTCGGGCTCGATGCGCGGCCACCGTCGCTGCACATGTCCTTCACGGGCAATCCCGGCACCGGCAAGACCACCGTCGCGCTGCGGATGGCGACGATCCTCCACCAGCTCGGATACCTCCGCAAGGGGCACCTCGTCGCCGTCACGCGTGACGACCTTGTCGGCCAGTACATCGGGCACACGGCGCCGAAGACGCGCGAAGTGCTGAAGCGCGCGATGGGCGGCGTCCTGTTCATCGACGAGGCGTACTACCTGTACCGGCCGGAGAACGAGCGGGACTACGGGCAGGAGGCGATCGAGATCCTCCTGCAGGTCATGGAGAACCAGCGCGACGACCTGGTCGTGATTCTCGCCGGGTACAAGGATCGCATGGACACCTTCTTTGGCAGCAACCCGGGCATGTCCTCGCGCATCGCCCATCACATCGACTTCCCCGACTATTCCGCGGACGAGCTCGTCGCCATCGCGAACCTGATGGTGGACGGCATGCATTACCGGTTCGCGCCGGATGCGACAGGCGCGCTGCGCGAATACATCGCGCGAAGGATGTCACGACCGCACTTCGCGAATGCTCGCTCGATCCGCAATGCGCTCGACCGCGCGCGGCTGCGGCAGGCGAGTCGGCTCTTCGGCAGCACCGGCGGCACCGTTTCGCGGGAGGCGCTGCAGACGATCACCGCGGCGGACCTCCTCGCCAGCCGCGTCTTCACCGAGACCGCCGACACGGACGGCGCTCGTCCGCATCCCTGATCGCAACGAACGGAGTCCCGACGATGCTGCATGGCCGCACCACCTTCTCCAAGTTCATCATCGAAGAGCAGCGACGGATGGCACAGCCCGATCCTCAACTCACCGCGCTGCTCAACGACGTGCAGACCGCCTGCAAGCACATCGCTTCCGCGGTCGCGCGCGGCGTGCTGCGCACCGGTCCGACGGTCGAGACGGGCACCAACGCGCAGGGCGAGCAGCAGCAGCCGCTCGACGTGATCGCCAACGACATCATGCTGCGCAGCTGCGAGTGGGGCGGCGAGGTCTGCGGGATGGCGTCGGAGGAGCTGGCCACGCCGTTCGCGATCCCGCCGCAGTACCCGCGCGGGCGGTACCTCCTCGTGTTCGATCCCCTCGACGGCTCGTCCAATCTCGACGTGAACGTGACCGTCGGCACCATCTTTTCCGTACTCGTCGCTCCGGAGGGCGTCGTGGAGCCGGCCGTGGAGGACTTCCTGCAGCCTGGCACCCATCAGATCTGTGCGGGTTATGCGCTCTACGGACCCGCCGTGATGCTCGTGGTCACGATGGGCCATGGCGTACAGGGCTTCACGCTGGATCCCGAGATCGGCGCCTTCACGCTGACGCACCCGGACCTGACCATTCCCGGCGACACGCGCGAGTTCGCGATCAACGCGTCGAACGCGCGCTTCTGGGAGCCCCCGGTACAGCGCTACGTCGCTGAATGTGTGAAGGGCGCGAGCGGCCCACGCGGCGCCGATTTCAACATGCGCTGGATCGCCTCGCTCGTCGCCGAGGTCCACCGCATCCTGCTGCGCGGAGGTCTGTTCATGTACCCGAAGGACACCAAGGATACGACGAAGCCCGGCCGGCTGCGGCTCATGTACGAAGCGAACCCGATGGCGATGCTCGTCGAGCAGGCGGGCGGTGGCGCGAGCACCGGCCGCGAGCGACTCCTCGACGTCGTGCCGCACGAGCTGCATCAGCGCATTTCCGTCATTCTCGGCTCCCGCAGCGAGGTGGAACGGATCGAACGCTATCACCGCGAGCACACAGCGGGCACCGATCGCGAGTTCACCTCGCCGCTGTTCAACGAACGCTCGCTGTTCCGCGCGGCGTAGGAGGACGAAGTGTCGACCAAGCACCCCGTCATTGCGATCACCGGATCGTCCGGCGCGGGCACCACGACGGTGACGCGGACGTTCCAGCACATCTTTCGGCGCGAAGGCCTGAACGCCGCCATCGCCGAGGGAGACTCGTTCCACCGGCACGACCGCCAGGCGATGAAGGCCAAGATGGCCGAAGCGGCGGCGAGCGGCAACCAGCACTTCAGCCACTTCGGTCCGGAGTCGAACCTGCTCGAGGAACTGCAAGCACTGTTCCGCTCCTACGGCGAAAGCGGAACCGGCAGGATGCGCAAGTACCTTCACGATGCGCAGGAGGCTGCACCGTACGACCAGGAGCCCGGCACCTTCACACCGTGGACCGATGTCCCGACCGGCACCGACCTGCTTTTCTACGAAGGACTGCACGGGGCGGCGGTGACCGACCACGTCGACATCGCGTCGCTCGCGGATCTCATCATCGGCGTCGTGCCGATCATCAACCTCGAGTGGATCCAGAAGCTGCATCGCGACAAAAACCTGCGCGGCTATTCGCAGGACGCGGTGGTGGACACCATCCTGCGCCGCATGCCCGACTACGTGAACTACATCTGTCCGCAGTTCTCGCGCACGCACATCAATTTCCAGCGCGTGCCGATGGTGGACACGTCGAATCCCTTCATCGCCAACGACATTCCGACCGTCGACGAGAGCATGGTAGTGATCCGCTTCGCCAAGCCGCACGGCATCGACTTCCTGTACCTGCTCTCGATGCTGCACGACTCCTACATGTCGCGTCCCAACATCATCGTCGTCCCCGGCGGCAAGATGAGTCTCGCGATGCAGCTCATCCTCACGCCATTGATTCTGCAGCTCGTCGCCGGCAAGCGGCGCGCGGCTTGAACTTCCGACCGGAGATCACGCAATGGACATCGAAGTCGAGACCAACCTGCTCGCGAACTCGCTTCGCGCGCTCGCAATGGATGCCGTGCAGGCGGCGACCTCGGGACATCCCGGCATGCCGATGGGCATGGCCGAGATTGCCGTCGCACTGTGGACGCGGCACCTTGCACACAACCCCGTCAATCCGCAGTGGCCGGAGCGCGACCGCTTTGTGCTGTCGAACGGGCACGGGTCCATGCTGCAATACGCACTTCTGCATCTCACCGGCTACGACCTGCCGCTCGACGAGTTGCGCCGGTTCCGCCAGCTCCATTCGCGAACGCCCGGACACCCCGAGTTCGGGGCAACCCCGGGCGTGGAAACGACGACGGGTCCACTCGGCCAGGGGTTCGCCAACGCCGTCGGCATGGCGCTCGCCGAGCGCCTGCTGGCAGCCGAGTTCAACCGCGACGGCCACACGGTTGTGGATCACCGCACTTACGTGTTCGTCGGCGATGGATGCCTGATGGAGGGCATTTCGCACGAAGCCGCTTCGCTCGCGGGGACCCTCGGTCTGGGCAAGCTCGTCGTCCTCTACGACGACAACGGCATTTCCATCGACGGTGCAGTCCGCGGCTGGTTCACCGACGACACGCCGCAGCGATTTGCCGCCTACGGATGGAACGTGCTCTGCAATGTCGACGGGCACGACGTGGAGTCCGTCGACGCCGCGCTGTCCGCCGCGCGCGCCTGCACCACCCGGCCGACGCTTGTCTGCTGCAAGACCGTGATCGGCAAGGGATCGCCCAACAAGGAGGGCACGGAGGGCGTGCACGGCGCGGCGCTGGGAGCCCCGGAGGTGGCATTGACACGCGAGGCGATCGGGTGGCGGTATGGACCTTTCGAGATTCCCCGGCACGTGTACTCGGGATGGGACGCGCGCGCGGCCGGCGCCCGCCGGGAGGCCGACTGGGAGGCGCGGTTCGCCGCCTATGCAGCCGAGTTCCCGCACGAGTCCGCCGAGCTGCGACGCCGCCTAGCCGGTGAACTGCCGGTGACCTTTCAGGACGCCGCCTTGGCGCTGATCAAGCAACAGAACGCGGCGGGAACGACGGTTGCGACCCGCAAGGCGTCGCAGAACGTCCTCGAAGGCTTGGTGGCGGCATTGCCCGAATTGCTTGGGGGATCGGCGGACCTGACGGGATCAAACCTCACGCAGGTCAGCGGCATGCCGGCCGTGGGGCCGGCGGGAAGCGGTCGCTATGTCCACTACGGCGTACGCGAGTTCGGCATGGCGGCCATGATGAACGGCATTGCGCTGCATGGCGGATTCATTCCTTATGGAGGCACGTTCCTCGTCTTCTCGGACTATGCGCGCAGCGCGCTGCGCATGTCCGCGCTGATGAAGATCCGCACGATCTTCGTGCTGACGCACGACTCGATCGGCCTGGGTGAGGATGGGCCAACGCATCAGCCGGTCGAGCACGCGGCGTCGCTGCGACTC
>JBDTNR010000318.1:0-4689 GCA_039933655.1 Betaproteobacteria bacterium
GTCCTATCGCGCCTTGCAGCGCGCGGCCCGGGACGCGTTGGCGGAGGCCTCCGCTTTACCCGCGCCGGGCGAGGGCGGTGTCGCGACGGCCAGGAAGGCCTGACGGCCCGGCGCGATCGTTTTAGCGCCTGGCGAAGTCGATGACGATCATCCCGGGTTCGCGCTGCCGGTATTCGATCGCCACGGTCTCGCCGTAGCGCGAGCGCAGCTGGTCGAGCAGCGGCAGCGGATCGTGGTCGTTGGCGAAGCGCATCGTTTCGCCCGGATGCAGCGCGTCGAGCGCGCCGAATATCGCCGCATGCCGGAACCGCTTCGCGATTCCGCGCGCGTCGAACGGATAAATGGCGTCGGCGGATGTGTGGGTGTGCGCATGCTGATTCATGGTGGGACTCCTTGGTCGGTGAGAGGAAGGCAACGCGCGGCCCGCACGGCTTTGCGCATGAGAGTGGAGTTGCAATCGGCAGACGCCGTGGCGAGAGTCATCCGGTTCAGCCGCGGTCGAGTTCCTGACGCTTGTCGGCGACCGCCGCCCACTCATCCGCATCGGGAGGGGCGGGCTTGATGGCGACGATCGGCTTCCACAGCGGTGCCAGCTCGGCGTTGAGCGCAACGAAGTCGCGCTGCGCCGGCGGCACGTCGTCCTCGGCATAGATGGCCTCCACCGGGCACTCCGCGACGCACAGCGTGCAGTCGATGCACTCGTCCGGGTCGATCACCAGCATGTTCGGCCCTTCGCGAAACGCGTCGGTCGGGCACACGTCGACGCAATCGGTGTACTTGCAGCGAATGCACGACTCGGTCACGACGAAGGTCATCGGCGAATGCCTACCAGTAGTTTTCGAAGGCCATCTGACCCGGTACACCGCGGCGGCGTGACCGGTAGCCGCGGTCGGTGAGCCACTGGCGCAGGTCACGGCCCATCGCCGGATTGCCGCATACCATGAAGCGCGACCGGGCGACATCGGGTGTGCAGCCGATGGCGTGCGCGAGGCGGCCGTCGGCCAGGAGTTCAGGAATACGCGCCGACAGCGCGGTCGCACCGGGTTCGCGCGTGACCACGGGCGCGTAGTGCAGTCGCGCGCGCGCGTCCGGATGCGGCGGGTGGCGGGCGAATTCGCGCAACGTGCCCGCGTAGCAGAGTTCGGCCGCCTGCCGCACGCTGTGCACGACGGCGATGCGCGCGAAGCGCGTCCACACGCCCGGGTCGCGGAGCATCGACAGGAAGGGCGCGAGCCCGGTTCCGGTCGCCAGCAGCCAGAGGTCCGTGCCCGGCGCGAGCGCATCCGCCGTGAGGAAGCCGAAGCTCGCCGTGGCGATCTCGACCGGATCGCCGGTGCGGCTCGAATCGAGCGCAGCGGTGAATTCGCCGCCGGGAACGAGCGTGCAGATGAACTCGAGGTGCGGAGCGGACGGCGCCGAGGCAATCGACAGCGGACGCGTGACGACGGCGCCCGCCGTGCCGGCGAGTCCCACGCGCGCAAAATGACCGGGCGTGAAGCGGTAGCTGGAGTCGCGGGTCACCCGCACCGATACGAGCGTGTGCGTGAAGCGGCGCAGGCTCAGGATCGATCGACGCGTGACCGGGGACGCGGGCGCGGCGCGCAGCGATGCCACTGGCAGTTCTTCGCGTGCAGCCTCGAAGGCGGCGGAGGTGCGAAGAGACGCGGTAGCCAGCACGATTTATAAGATGTATAGTGAATACATGTTCATGCTAGCACCTTCCCGGCGATGAAGCAATATTCCACCTACATCTTCAAATCGTGCGTCTGACGTCTTTTTCCGACTACTCGCTGCGGGTGCTGATGTACCTCGCGCTCGACCGCAACCGGCTCGCCACGATCCCGGAGATTGCGGCCGCCTACGGGATTTCGCAGAACCACCTGATGAAGGTCGTGCACCAGCTCGCGCGCGGCGGTGTCATCGAGTCGGTGCGCGGCAAGGGCGGCGGCCTGCGCCTCGCGCACGCGCCGCAGGCGATCCGTGTCGGCGCGATCGTCCGCGCGGCCGAAGGCAACGCGCCCATCGTCGAATGCCTGTCCGGCAAGCCCGGCGGGTGCCGCATCGCACCGGTCTGCAAGCTCACCCGCGTGCTGAAGGGTGCCTTCGACGCGCTCTACGAATACCTCGACGGCTACACGCTCGCCGACCTGATGGTCAATCGCAAGGCGATTGCCTCGATCCTCGTTACCCTGCCCACGGAACGTGCGGGTGCGCGACCTGCGTCCCGGCGGGCGCCGGCCGCCCGCCAGGCATAGCCATGGCGGTGAGCGCGATGCGCGAAGTCATCGCTGCCGCGCCAACGGCTGGCACCCGCTGCAGTCCGTCCATTCCTCCAGCCCGCCACAATCTGCATAGGCCCTCCCATGGCAAGCCTGCTCGTGCTTGACGAACCCGATCGCCCGAAACAAACCGACACCCGCCGCTTCGCGCTCTGGGACCTGGGCTTTCGTCCGTTCTATTTGCTGGCGAGCGTGTTCGCCGCACTGTCGGTTCCGCTGTGGATCGGCCAGTACACTGGCATCGTCCCGGTCGCGTACGTGCGCAGTCCGGTCTGGCACGCGCACGAGATGCTCTTCGGCTATACGCTGGCCGTCGTCACCGGATTCCTGTTCACCGCCGTGCGCAACTGGGCTGGCAAGCCCACGCCCACCGGCATGACGCTCGCCGCCTTCGCCGCGCTGTGGATCGCCGGCCGCATTCTCGTCCTGATGCCGTTTCCGACCGCCGCCGCGGTGGTCAACGCCGCATTTCCCATCGCGGTCGCGATCGGCATCGGCATCCCGCTGATCCAGAGTCGCAACCGGCGCAATTATTTCTTCGTCGCATTGCTGCTGGGGCTGGGTGCGCTCCAGCTCGCGCTGCACCTTGGGAGCCTCGATGTCCTCGCGTGGCCCGCCCGGGCGAGCCTGCAGGTCGGGCTCGACGTCGTGCTGTTCCTCATCGCCGTCATGGGGGGCCGCGTCATTCCGATGTTCACCAACAATGGCGTGCCGGGCACGCAGGCGACGCGCCGACCCAGCGTCGAACGGCTGGCGCTCGGCAGCCTCCTGGCACTGCTGGCCGCAGACCTGCTGCAGGCGCCGCCGATGCTGGTGGCGGCGGTGGCGGCGGTCGCCGCGCTGGCGCATGCCGTCCGCCTGTACCTGTGGCAGCCGTGGCGCACGTTGCGCACGCCGCTCGTTTGGGTGCTGCATGCGGCGTACGCGTGGATTGTCGTGTATCTCACGCTGCGCGCACTGGCGGCGTTCGACGTCGTGCCCGCGACGCTGGCCGCGCACGCGCTGACAATCGGCGTCATCGGCACGATGACGATCGGCATGATGACGCGCACCGCGCGCGGCCACACCGGACGCCCGCTCAAGGCCGATGGATTCGAGGTGGCGTGCTATGTCCTCGTGCTCAGCGCGGCGGTCGTCCGCGTCTGCGGCGGCCTCCTCTCGGCTGACGCGCATCTCGCGTCGGTGATCGTGTCCGGCATCTGCTGGTCCGCGGCGTTCGCCCTCTATGCGATCCGGTACTGGCCCGTGTTGTCGCGCGGCCGCCTGGACGGCAAGCCTGGCTGACGACGTCGCGCATCCTGCGGGGGGGGCGTCGGCAGTGCCGGTGCCGGCGGCGATTGAGGTAACGTAGCGGTCTCCAATCGCCATTTCGACAGGGGTGCGGGAATGCAAGTTCGTGCAGCAGTGGCGCATGCCGCCGGCAAGCCGTTGACGATCGAAACCGTCGAGCTCGAGGGGCCGAAGGCCGGCGAGGTGCTCGTCGAAATCATGGCCACCGGCGTCTGCCACACCGATGAATTCACGCGGTCGGGGGCGGATCCCGAAGGCCTGTTCCCGGCGATCCTCGGACACGAGGGCGCCGGCGTCGTCGTCGATGTCGGGCCCGGGGTCACGACGCTGCGCCGCGGCGATCACGTGATTCCGCTCTACACGCCGGAATGCCGGCAGTGCAAGTCCTGCCTGTCGCGCAAGACGAACCTCTGCACGGCGATCCGCGCAACGCAAGGGAAGGGCGTGATGCCCGACGGCACCAGCCGCTTTTCGCTGGACGGGCGGCCGGTCCATCACTACATGGGCTGCTCGACGTTCGCCAATTTCACCGTGCTGCCCGAGATCGCGCTGGCGAAGATCCGCCAGGACGCGCCGTTCGACAAGGTCTGCTACATCGGCTGCGGCGTGACCACCGGCATCGGCGCGGTGATCAACACTGCCAAGGTCGAGGCAGGCGCCAACGTCGTCGTCTTCGGGCTGGGCGGCATCGGCCTCAACGTCGTGCAGGGCGCGCGGATGGTGGGCGCCAACATGATCGTCGGCGTCGACATCAACCCGCAGCGCGAGGCGCTGGCGCGCAAGTTCGGATTGACGCACTTCGTCAACCCGCGCGACGTCGGCGGCGACCTGGTCGCGCATCTCGTCGAGCTGACCGGCGGCGGCGCCGACTACAGCTTCGAATGCATCGGCAACGTCGACCTGATGCGGCAGGCCCTCGAATGCTGCCATCGAGGCTGGGGCGTATCGGTGATCATCGGCGTGGCCGGCGCCGGGCAGGAGATCAAGACGCGCCCGTTCCAGCTCGTCACCGGCCGCGTCTGGAAAGGCACCGCCTTCGGCGGCGCCCGCGGGCGCACCGACGTCCCGAAGATCGTCGACTGGTACATGGAAGGCAAGATCAACATCGACGACCTGATCA
>JBDTNR010000319.1:0-4678 GCA_039933655.1 Betaproteobacteria bacterium
AGAACGGCCGCGGGTCCTGCTGCGCGCCCGCGAACGTCACCCGGCGCGCCACGCCGAGCCGGCGGGCGAGCGCCAGATAGCGCGCCGGGTGCCGGTCGCGGCCGACGACCATCAGGTGCGCGGGCGCCGGCACGGCGGCCAGCGCTTCGATCGCGCGCCCCACGCCTTTCCGCGCGTACGCGGAGCCCACCAGCAGGAACACGCACGCGTCGTTGGCGATGCCGAAGCGGGCGCGGATCTCGCGGCGATGCACGCCGAGGCCGGGATGAAACGCCGCCGGATCGATCGCGTTGTAGATCACCGGCAGCCGCTCGCGCGGAAGACCGAAGCGCTCGTGGATCTCGGTCTGCACCATTCGCGAAATGCAGATCACCTGCCGCAGGCGCGGGCTGGCGTACAGCCGGCGCTCCGCTTCCAGCATGTAGTGGTGGTACGGGCTGGCGGCGAGCGCGAGGCGCGTCGGAAGCGACGCGTCGCGCAGGCGTTCCTCGACCCACACCGCGTGGACGCCGTCGCCGGCGCGGTAGATGTCGCAGCAAGAGATACGTTCGTGCGACTGCACGAGCGTGTTCGGCATCCCCGCGAGCCGCGCGCACACGGCGCGCGCGAACCCCGAATCGCGCATCGTCCGGCCGACATAGGGCGGGTTCACGACCAGCGGCGTGACCCTTGCGTCGGCGTGGCGTGGCCACCGCCGGGTGACGAGCGTGATCTCGACGCCGCTCCCGGCAAGCGCGGTCAACGCGCGTTCGACGAACCGCTCGGCCCCGCCGAACGGCGTGTACCGTTGCCGGATGATCGCGAGCCGCATCAGCGCGGCGGTGTCCCGGGCGGCGACGACCGATCCGGCGGGACGCCATGCGGCAGCGTCTCGGAATCCAGACCGTCCTCGCCATGCAGCGGCGGCGCTTCCATCACCCCCGGACGCTCGCGGTTGGCGGCGGCGACGCGCGCCGCCATCTTGTGCGCGACGCTGGCCTCGAGCAGTTCCTTGTAGAGCAGCACCAGCTTGAGCGTCATCGCCGCGGGCGTAAGCGCCTCGACGGCGCGCCGCGCGTTGGCGGCGAGCGGTTCGCGCGTGCCGACGTCCTGCAGCGTGCGCATGTGCGCGGCAAGCGCGGCCTCGTCGCGCGCATCGCAGACGAAGCCGGCCTCGTGCTCGGTGACGAGTTCGGCGGCACCGGAGCGCGTGCTCGTCACCACCGGCAGGCCGCTTGCCAGCGCTTCCATCGCGGCATCGGGGAAGGAATCGTAGATCGTCGGCAGTACGAACGCATCGGCGGCGCCGTAGTACGGCCCGACGTCGGGCTGGAGACCGGCGAACGTCACGCGCTCGCGGACGGCGTGGTCGCGCGCGAGCTTCTTGTAGTCGTTCAGCCGCCGATCGTCGCCGACGATCACGAGGTGCGCCGGCGCCGGGAGTTGCGCCAGCGCGGCGATGGCGGCCGGCACGCCCTTGCGCCGGAATCCTGATCCCACGAGCAGGAACACCGTGGCGTCGTCGGCGATGCGGTGCTTGGCGCGGACGCGCTCGCGATGCTCGCGCAACGCGGGCGAATAGATGCCGGAGTCGACGGCGTTGTAGAGCACCGGCAGCCGTTCGTCGGGAAGTCCGAAGCGGGCCTTGATGTCGTCGCGGACCATCCTGGAGTTGCAAAGGACCGCGCGCAGCCACGGGCTGGCGAAGAGCTTGCGTTCCATCGAAAGCGTGTAGCGATGCCATGGGCTCATCGATACGCGCAGCCGCAGCGAGGCGGGGGCGTCGCGCAGGCGCTCTTCGAGCCACGTCGCGTGAATGCCGTCGGCCGGCCGATAGACGTCGCAGGCCAGCACGCGCTCGTGCGATTGCACGAGGTTCGCGCGGGCGATGGCGATATCGCGGGTCACCGCGCGCGCGAAGCCCCAGTCGCGCCACAGCGCACCCACATACGGCGGATTGCAGATGTGCGGCTCGATCAGCTGGAGCTTGGTCTGCGGCCATTCGCGCGTATAGAGCGTGATGGCCACGTTGCGCTCGAGCAGCGCCTCGAGCGCACCCTCGAGAAACCGCTCGGCAGTGCCGTGCGGAGTGTAACGCTGGCGGATGATCGCGAGCCGCATCAGGTCCGGTCCCGCGTCTCGTCGACCAGCGCCGCAAGCGCGCCGTGCACGCGCTCGACCGGCAGCGTCGTAAGGCACTCGGAAACCTTGCCGCCGCCACAACCGTCGAGGCCGCAGGGGCGGCACGGAAACGCCGTCGAGACGACGACGCGCTGCGGGACGCGCCACGGACCCCATGCAATCTCGCTCGACGGACCGAACAGCGCCAGCGTCGGCGTCCTCATCGCGGCCGCGATGTGCATCGGCGCCGAGTCGACGCCGGCGAACGCGCGCGCGCAGCCCGTCAGCGCCGCCAGCTCCCGCATCGACAAGGCGCCCGTGAGGTCGACGACGCGCGCGCGCGTCGCCGGGCGCGTCGCTGCCAGCACCGCCGCGACCAGCGCACGCTCGCGATCGTCCGGCGCGCCGGTAAGCACGACGGCGTGGCCGTCGGCGACGATCAGGCCGACGAGCGCCGCGGTGCGCTCGGCGGGCCAGCACTTGAAGAGCCAGCGCGAGCCCGGATGCACCTGCACGAAATCCTTCGGCGTGAGACCATGCTCCGCCAGTAGTTGCGCGACGCGGCGTTCGGCTTCGGCGCCGGGCACGAGCACCAGCCGGCGGTCGGCTTCATCGGGATGGACGCCGATCCGCCGCAGCGCGTCGAGATTCTGCTCGACGACGTGGCGCTCGGTGCGTGCTGGCAGCCGGTAGAAATGCGTGAAATGCCGGCGCCAGAGCGCGGACCGCCTGTCGCGCTCGCGCGTCACCGCCCAGCGCGGATGCAGGAGCCGCGCCAGCGTCAGCCCGCGCGGGTGCTCGGTCAGGTGGACCAGCAGGTCGTATTCGCGCGCGCGCAGCCGACGCAGCAGCGACCACTCCTCGCGCAGTTGTGTCGGCACGCCGCGTTTCTTCCAGTTGCGGTCGATCGTGTGCACTTCCGCGATGGCTGGGTGGCCCGTCAGCATCGGTGCGGTCTCTTCGTACACCAGTGCATCGATCTCGATTCCCGGGGCGGCGCGCTTGAGCGTCGTGAACACGGGCGAGGTCAGGAGCACGTCGCCGTGATGACGCAGCTTGGTGACCAGCGCGCGGCGGACGAGATGAAGGGGAATCGGGTCCGGCAGCGGGCTCGCCATGTCGTCCACAATACCAAAAAGCCCGTCTTTTCGCCCGCGGCGAAACCTGCGCCGGTTGGCGCTTACTGCCGGCATGCACCGCGACGGCGCGCGGTTCGCGGTTGGGAGTACAATCCGCGCGTTTGCCCATCGGTTCCGCCCGCCCGCCTTCCTCCATGTCTCTCGACGCCGTCAACACCGCGCTCAAGGCGCAGATCCTCGCGGAAGCGCTGCCCTATATCAGGCGCTTCCACGACAAGACGATCATCATCAAGTACGGCGGCAACGCGATGACCGAGCCCGCGTTGAAGGCGGGATTCGCGCGCGACGTCGTGATGCTGAAGCTCGTCGGCATGAATCCGGTGATCGTGCACGGTGGCGGCCCGCAGATCGGCGACCTGCTGAAGAAGATGGGTATCCAGAGCGAGTTCCGACAGGGGATGCGCGTCACCGACGACCGCGTGATGAACGTCGTCGAGATGGTCCTGGGCGAGCTGAACCAGGAAATCGTCGGCCTCATCAATCAGCATGGCGGCAAGGCGGTGGGACTGACCGGGCAGGACGGTGCGTTCATCCACGCCCGGAAGATGCTGCTCAAGTCCGAGGCGATCGCCGGCGAGCTTATCGATATCGGGCTCGTCGGCGAGATCGAGCGCATCGATCCCGAGCTGATCCAGCTCCTGGACTCGCGCGATTTCATCCCGGTGATCGCGCCGATCGGTGTCGGCACCGGCGGCGAGGCATACAACATCAACGCCGACCTCGTCGCGGGGAAGCTCGCGGAGACGCTGAAGGCCGAAAAACTGGTGCTGATGACGAACACCGTCGGCGTGCTCGACAAGAACGGCACGCTGCTCTCCGGCCTGACGTCCAGCGAAATCGACGCGCTGTTCGCCGACGGGACGATCCATGGCGGCATGCTGCCGAAGATCGGTTCCGCCCTCGACGCCGTCAAGAATGGCGTCAAGAGCTCGCATATCATCGACGGCCGCGTCGAGCATGCCCTGCTGCTCGAGGTGCTGACCAACGAAGGCGTGGGCACGATGATCCGCGCCGACGACACGCCACCCCGCTTCGGCACCTGACGGCCGCGTCGTTCGCGCACCCATCTCATGGCGATGAAACCAGGCGAACGGCGGCTGCAGATCCTGCAGACGCTGGCGGCCATGCTCGAGAATCCGCGCAGCGAGAAGGTGACGACGGCGGCGCTCGCCAAGAAGCTCGACGTGTCGGAGGCCGCGCTCTACCGGCATTTCGCCAGCAAGGCGCAGATGTTCGAGGGGTTGATCGAGTTCATCGAGACGACGCTGTTCTCGTTCATCAACAGGATCACCACCGAGACGACCGAAGGCGTGGCTCAGGCCGAGCAGACGGTCGTCATGCTGCTGTCGTTCGCGGAGAAGAACCCGGGCATGACGCGGGTGCTGATCGGCGAGGCGCTCGTCAACGAGGACGAGCGGCTGCAGGCGCGGATCAACCAG
>JBDTNR010000320.1:0-4673 GCA_039933655.1 Betaproteobacteria bacterium
GCCGGCGGCATCATCCTGTTCCTGATCGCGCTGCGGATGGTGTTCCCGCACAAGGACGGCATCTTCGGCGAAGTGCGCGGCGGCGAGCCGTTCCTGGTGCCGCTCGCCGTGCCGTCGATCGCGGGACCCTCGGCGCTCGCCACCGTGATGCTGATGGCGTCGCGTGATCCGGCGCACCTCGGCACGTGGGTGCTGGCGCTGACGATCGGCATGGCGGTTACGACGCTGGTGCTGCTGGCCGCGCCACGATTGCAGGCGGCGCTGGGCGAGCGGGCCGTCAGCGCGTTCGAGCGGCTGATGGGCCTCGTGCTGACCGCACTCGCCGTGGAGATGTTGCTGAACGGCGTGCGGACGTTCGTCGAGCAGCTGGCTCGCTGAATCGTCAGCGGGAGCGCGCTGCTGACTATGCCCCATCCCGGCGGCAACGGCGGACCCGGTCGCGGGGTCTTTTTCGCAAGCGCGGAAGGGCTCCGCCCACGAATCCCGGCCTGCGACGCTTGCGATCCTTCAGGCCCGCTCTTTGCCCGCGCGAACGCGGTATCCTTGCGCGGATAACCACTTCCTGGCGCTGCGTGAACGTGGACCCGATGCCGAACGAAACGGATGCGCGAATCGAAGTGCCGGTCTGGGACTGGCCGGTGCGCGCCGTGCACTGGGCGATCGCACTTCTCGTGGCCGCGCAAATCACGACCGGGCTCATCGGCAACGACGCGCTGGTCTGGCACATGAGATTCGGTGAGACCCTGCTGGCACTCGTTCTGTTCCGCGTGATCTGGGGCTTCGTCGGCAGCGGGAATGCGCGATTCTCATCCTTCGTGCGTGGTCCCGGTGCGGTCGTGACCTACATCAGGTCGATCTTCCGTCCCCCTCACGAAGCCCACGCCACGCACAATCCGATCGGCGGCTGGATGGTGATCGCGCTGCTCATGGCGATGCTCGTTCAGGCCGGAACCGGGCTCTTCACGCAGGACGACATTGGCAACGAGGGCCCGCTGGTCAAGCTGGTGAGCGGCGACCTGTCCGAATCCCTGGGCTGGTTTCACCGTCGCGTGTGGTGGATCGTGGCGGCGCTGGCGAGCCTGCACATTCTCGCGGTGATCGGCTATTACGCGGTCCTTGGCGACGATCTCATTTCGCCGATGGTGACCGGCCGGAAACGGCTGCCCGCCCGCATTGCGAATGCAGCAAGCGCGGCGGCTTCGACGACGCGTGCGGTCGTCCTGCTGGCGGCGATCGCGGCATCGATGTGGTGGCTGGTGAACCGCCTCTGATGCCGCACTGCTTCGCCGCGAGCGCGCCGCGGAATTCGCTCGCGGGCGCTGGCGGCTCGACGCGATTACTTGCTTCGGAAGTCGTCGTGGCAGTTGTCGCACGCCTTGCCGACGGCGCTCAGGGCGGTTCGCAATTGTGCGACGTCGCCGGAGTTCGCGGCCGCGACCAGCTTGGGCGTCTCCGCCTGCACTTCCTGTGCAAACTTGTCGAACTTCGCCTTGTCCTTCCAGATTTCCGGCTTGGCCTTGGTGTTGCCGCTGTCGGATACCGGAACGTAGCCTTCCCAGGACATCTTGACGAGCTCGTTGACGAACGACGCGGCGCGAACCGCCTGGTCCTTGTTGTAGGGGGTCTCGCCTTTGGCCATCCGGCTCAGCACGGTCATCTGCCAGCCCTGCGCCTGCATGATGCCCTGACGGTACTTGATCGCGCGATCCGGCCGCATGTCCTGCGCCAGCACGGCCGCCGAAAACGCGACGATGACCGCAGTTGCGCCCATGATCGGAACGAGACTTTTCTTGTTCATGTATTCCCCTGACTGTTTTGAACGAGCCCGATGGATCGACTGTGGGCGATAAGGCTGCGGATTGGACACCAAAGTTGCCTCTTGCGCAATGCCTATGCGGCAAACAGCGTCGGCGCCGAGCTATTCCGCGCGCCGCCTCGCGTCCGGGATGCGCCCGCGTCAGACCCTTCAAGCGGCGGGAACCAGCCAGCCGCCCTCGATCCGCAGCGCGCCCGCCCGTACGAGTTCACGGACGAGCATCTCCGCCAGCTCGACGGGTGTCTTCCGCAGCACCGCCGCGTTGAAGTCGCGGAAGATGCCGATACGGTCGACATAGCCCGGCAGGTCGGCGATCGCCATCCGTCGCCGATGGAGCAGCGTGAACGTCAGCAGCGCCTTGAGCGCATGGCGCGCGACGCGCGTTTCGTCGGCTTCGAATGCCGCCGTCCGGCGGTACGCCCGGTCCAGCGCGGCGCCGACTTCGGTGAACACTTCGCCGTGGCCGGGTATGACGACGCGGACATCGAGACCGGCGATCATGTCGAGCGTGTCGCGGGTGGCGGGCAGCGCGTCGGGGTCGAGCGACGCCGGCATCACGAAGCCGTAGCCGTTCTCCCACAGCGCGTCGCCCGAAACGAGAATCCGGTGCTCCGGGTTGTAGAAGACGAGCGCGCCCATGTCGTGGCCGGGCGCCGCGAGCATCTGCCATTCGAGGTCGCCCCAGACCTGTGTCGTCTGCGCGTGCAGCACTTCGTCGATGCTAAAGCGCTCCGCCTGCTGGTCCGCATAGTCGAGCAGCAGCGCCTTCGTGTCCCAGCGCTCGACGAACGGCGCTTCCGTTGCCGGAAACACGATCGGGCAACCGTACGCGCGTCGCACGGCGGCGTTGCCGCCGATGTGGTCCGAATGCAGGTGCGTGTTGACCAGCTTCGCCAACGGCTCGCCGGAAAGCCCGCGCCCGGACGCGAGCAGCGCCAACGTCAACCGCGCGTGCGCGATGTAGCCGGAGTCGATCAGCACGTGGCCGTCACGGCTTTTCAGCAGGACATTGTTCGCCGAGAGCCAGTCGCGGACGAAGACGTGCATTTGCGGCGGCAGCATGGCAAGCATGGCAGGCATGGCTTCATTCTAGCAATCGGAGTCCGCGGCGCCCGCCGGCGGCGTGTTTGCGCAGGACTGGAAAATTCCGCTGCGAGCGGACCGAGCATTCCGTTTGCGCCTGTCCACGCGAGACCTGGCTGGTGGTCATGGAAAACGCGAACGTGAACACGGGTGTCCGCGCTCCATGACGCCAACGAGACGTTCATGAACACGCGCTACGGATGCAAATGGCTGGCAGTGGCATTGGGTCCGGTCTCGTCGCTGACCGTGGCGCCGGTCCATGCGCTCACTCAGTTCGAACCCGTCTTCGGTCCGAACGAAAGCCCGGTGCCGCGGGCGAAAATTGACGGGTTCGATTTCCAGCCTGTGTATTGGCTGCGGAACGGACGCGCGGATACGAACTACCGATTGACGATCGACGAGCTCGAGCGCGCGACGAGGATGGCAAACGGCTGGGTAGCGGCAGGTTGCGGCGACGACGGTGTCGCGATGTGCGTGCCGCATCGGGTCGATTGGGCGTCAGCCCGCGGTACGTCGTTTCGGGCCAACGTCGCAACGCTATGCCATCAGTCGTCGTCCCCGCGAAAGCGGGGAACCAGCGTCTATTTAGGCTCACTCTCCGCGAAGTCGGCAAGACGACGCTGGGTTCCCGCATTCGCGGGAACGACGAATGAACAGGATTCATGCGCGACGGAAACAACGTACGGAACCTTCACGACGAGGTCGCTCGCTTCCGGGCGACGGGACGCGGCGGCAAGTCGGATGCCGCGGCCTACAGCCGCCCGAGAAAATCGCGGACCAGCGCGATGCGATCGGTGAGCGAGGGCGCCGCGCGGTCGATGCGCAAACGGTCGGGTCCGGCAAACCGGATGCGGCCGTCGCGTTGCACGAGCAGGATCAGCTTGCCCGGATCGAACGGCGGATGCTTGACGAACTGGATCATCGTGCGCTCCGGCCCGGCGTCGATCTTGCGCACGCCCAGCGGCTTTGCGAGCAGCCGCAGGCGATGGCAGGCAAGCAGCGCCAGGCCCTGGTCGGGCGTGGGCCCGAAGCGGTCGACCAGTTCCTCCTGGATGCCTTCCATCTCGGCGATCGTCTCGGCGCTGGCGAGCCGTTTGTAAAGCACGAGCCGCTCGTGGATGTCCACACAGTATTTTTCCGGCAGCAGCGCCGGCACGTGCAGGTTGATCTCGGTGGTGACGCCGAGCGGTTCGCCCAGATCGGGTTCGCGCCCGGACTTGAGCGCTGCGACCGACGCCCGCAGCATGTCGTTGTAGAGCTGGAAGCCGACCTGCTGCATTTCGCCCGATTGCGAGTCGCCCAGCACCTCGCCGGCGCCGCGAATCTCGAGGTCATGCATCGCGAGGTAGAAGCCCGAGCCCAGGTCCTCCATCATCTGGATGGCCTCCAATCGCTTCCTGGCCTGCGCCGACAACGCGTCGGTCGGCGGCGTCAGCAGGTAGGCATAGGCCTGGTGGTGCGAGCGGCCGACGCGGCCGCGCAACTGGTGGAGCTGCGCCAGTCCGAAACGGTCGGCACGGTCGATGATGATCGTGTTCGCCGTCGGCACGTCGATGCCCGTCTCGATGATCGTCGAACACAGCAGCAGGTTGATCCGCTGCTGGTAGAAGTCGCGCATCACGTGCTCCAGCTCGCGCTCGGCCATCTGCCCGTGCGCGACGCCGATGCGCGCTTCCGGCACCAGCTTCGCCAGCGTCTCCGCGCGCGTGGCGATCGTGTCGACCTCGTTGTGCAGGAAATAGATCTGGCCGCCGCGCTTCAGTTCGCGCAGCGC
>JBDTNR010000321.1:0-4667 GCA_039933655.1 Betaproteobacteria bacterium
TCAACCGAACAAGACCTTGCGCACCGCGACGCCTGTCCTTCCGACCAGTCGCCGCTTGTCCGTCGCGCTGAGTCTCTTGATCGCTGCCTCCCAGCGGCTGGCTTCCGACTGATTGGCGCAGCGAAACCTGGCGAGGATTTCAACGGGCGGATTGGCTCGCGTGTAGCGCGCACCGGTGCCCGCGGCGTGCTGGGCGAAGCGTGCGGGCACGTCGCGGGCGATGCCGGTGTAGATCGCGCCATTACGGCACCACAGCAGGTAGACGTACCAGCGTTTCGCCGCGAGCAAGCGGGCCGCATGTGCGCGGCGTGATGGATTCGTCATGGTCGTCGCTGGTACCTGGCGATCAGGACAGCGTCCGGTCGTCGACGCGACGCAACTCGCCGCCTGCACTACGCGCGCGCTTCCGCCGCCGAACGGGCCGCAGTCCGGCGCGGTCAGCGCGCAGCAATCCGGCGCATGGGCACGGCGCGCCGTTACTCGCCCAGGACGATGCGCAGATCGCGTTCCGCCCCATCGCCCAGCGCGGCCAGCGCGGCCAGCGCCTCCTGATTGGCAGGACTGTCGTGGGCGGCGAGTGCCTGCTCGACGCTGTCGAATTCGAGCAGCACCGTTCGCTGCAGCAGTCCGAGCTCGTAGACCTTCGCCGGAATTCCGCGCGCGAGAAAGCGTCCACCCGCCGCGGTGAGCGCGGGCCCGGCGAGCTTCGCATAGGCAGCCAGCTTGGCGGTGTCGTTGATTGCGCGATAACAGCTGATCCAGTAGGCCTTGGGCACGGCGTCTCCTCCACTCGCGAACGGCTTGAAAGTTCGTCCGGCCCCGCGGGCCGTCTCCAACTGCCGAGTTTACCAAGCAGCCGGCGTGTCAATGCGGTGATGGCGATTACACCGCCGTCGCCGAAGACCGTACATGGTCATCCGACCGGTTTCCGGCGCTCGCTCTTTGGCTCGAGGGCCCGCCTCACGAACTCGCTTCTCGCCGGATTGTTCAACGCGATCGGCGTCACGGCATACCGTCGCACGAACGCGTCGACATAGAGCTTCGACCGGTGCGCGTTGAGGTCGACGAGGCTGATCAGGAAGACGCCGCATGAAATGGCCGCGCCAACGCCGATCAGCGTCCATTGGAGACCTGTCAAGGTGACCATCGACAGGAACGGGAATCGCTGCTGCATCCCGAGCACATCCTTGCCCAGCCGCCCGAGCGGGCGCATCGGCGTCTCCGCTTCGCCGGCGCCGGCGATGCGCACCGGCGGCAAGCCCAGGACCGTGGTGCCATACGACGGCACGGCGACGGGCAACGAAATCATGCGCTGCGCATCCATCTGCCGATAGCACCAGCCGACCGCCGCGTCCAACCCGGCAAACAAGCGGTCGAACGCGCTGCGCGATTCACCCGGCACGAGCATCCCCTGGGCGTCCAGGCGTGACTCCTCGCCGACATGCCGGTAAATCGGTCCCGGCGGCACGCGCGAAACGAAGTCATCCGCGTGCGTGATGCGCCGCGTGACTTCGCCGAGGACGGCCGTCGATTTGCCGGCGACCACGGGCCGGTTCGGCTTTCTCAGGTACTGATCGCGAAACTCGGCGAGTCCTACTCGTGGCGCGCCGATCGTCACCACCGCGCGCACGTGATAGTCCTCGGCAAGTTCGAAGGCGGCGAGGATCGCGATCGCCCCGCCGAGCGAGTGACCGGTGAGGATCAGCTGTCCTCCCTTGGGCAGCGTGCGCTCGATCCACTCGACCATGTCCGGGCGCAACCGCTCCCACGCCAACTGGAATCCGAGGTGGCGCCGGGGCCTCCGCACCGCGAACGCGCGAAGATTGGTCAGCGGCCATTGCCGCAGCGCATTCCAGCCGCCTTCCGTGCCGCGAAACGCAATGACGACCGTGTTGCCGCGCCGGTAACCGAACGCGGCGTCGGAAAAGCGCCGGAATGGCTTGAAGGCGGCGCCGCCGTCGGCAGCGATTTCATCCTCGATCTTGTCGACCGGCAGGTAGGCCTGCACGCAGCGGCGCGCCGCGTAGGCGGCGAGATCGTACGTCGGCTTCGCACGGTCCGGCGGCTGCAGCTGATCGAAGTCCTCCGGATTCGTGAGTTGCGAGAGCAGCTTGATTCGCGGGTGGCCATCCCGTTCATCGGCCGGCGCCGGCGGTGTGGCCGCACGCACGGCCGCCGCATCGGCCGATACGTTCTCGTCTTTCGCGATCTGGGCAGTCCGCGCGCGGAACGGGATATAGGAAGGAGCAGGCCTGATTTCCACCGATGCTGGTTCCGGTCGGGCGTGGTATCCGTTGTGACGCTTTCGAAGTCGCTTGCAGTGGCGAAGGCCTTCGCCGTCGCTGGTGCTGCCATCGCCATGGACTGCAGAACCCGCCCTCGCCGCGATGGATGCGTTGGGTCACGCCCCGGCCGGGTCGCCGTTGGTCGGCCCCCCCGCCGCCCCTATGAACGGCGTGCCACCGTGGGCGGCAACGCGGCAATTGTAACGCCGGCCATCGCCCTTTCGAAGCCGCAGGTTACTCATTCAAACGAGTGATGCGACGACGTCGCCGAGGAAAGCGGGCGGATCCGCTTTGCCAACGCGCGCGCCAGGCACGCGCTACCAGCGGAAGGCGAGATGTCGATCGTGGATGACCGCCTGCTCGCGCGGATCCCTCGGGTGCAGCGGTCGCTGGACGACGCGCTGGCTCGGGCAGTGGGTCACGCCGCCGCCGCCACGCGACTCAAGATGCAGGTCGAGGGCCGGGCGAAAAGTGATGTTTTCGTGACTCCGCTGCCTACGGTGCGAGGATTCGCGATGGGCATGCAACGGCTCGCTCTCGTTGTCGGGGGAGTGCCCGGGCAACCGGAATCGCTTCCAAGCGGCCAGGACCTGCGCGACTTCTTCGACTTCACTCCGGCGGAAAGCAGGATTGCGCTGCTGCTTTGCGCGGGTCATGTTCCCAAGGAAGTCGCGCAACACCTGCAGGTGAGCATACCCACCGTCCGCAGCCACCTGCGCGCATTGCTCGAACAAACGGGCCCAGCCAGGCAGACGGAGCTCATCCAGCTGCTGTCGTCGTTGCCGCGTACCGGATCCGGCGTATCGCCCGGCGACATCACGGCCGACGGGACCATCGGGTGATTGTCGTATGCGTGCGCAAGCTCGACCTCGACCCGGGCGAAAACGTCGGGGCGGGCGTGCATGCGTGGCGGTCGCGCCAGGCAGTACCCGCCGTTTGCTCGCCGCGCCGTTTGCTCGCCGCGCCGCTTCGCTGCTTGTTACGGCGAGCGGAGTTCTACGTCGTTGCCTTGGCCTTGCGCCCGGGGGCGAGCGGCGGGACGTAACCCGACACGCGGCACTGCCACGCGTCGATCTGCTTGCCGTTCTCGAACCGCGTCAGGCTGCAGGTGATGATGGCGCCCGTTGCCGCGAGGCCGGAAAGCCGCTGGCGCACCGTGGCGAGCGGCAAGCCCATTTCCTTGGCGATTTCCAGGTCCAGCCGTTGGCCGTACTTCTTAAGGCAGTTCAGGATTTCGATCACGGCACATGTCCTCGGTTGCGGCAAAAGAAGAAAAGGCGTCGATCTATCGGTCGACCAAATCGATACCGCTCGCCAGGAGCGGCGACTGCGGACAAGTCAGGCGTCGATCCGTCACAGACTCGGAGATCGGTCTGTCGAGATACCTGGCGGAACGTTCGCACATCGCCAGGTACCTTAAATGGGCTCCCCGGCCCGGTCTCGCACCAGGACCCCATGGAGGTGCAGCCCAAGCATGCACACCACAACGTTCTATTCTAGCACATTCAAACACCTGGCCGCAATGCCGGGACGGCTGGACCCCCTGCGGATGCCTGATCCGCGGATTGCCGTCAGTTATCGCATTGACGGATCTGCCTACACTACTCTCGACGGCGCGTCGGGGTGTTGGATCCGCTTTCCCTCTGTTTCGCACGTATTTCACGCTGAGGGTTGCGACGACATAATGTGGCGGAGAGCAAATCAGGCGGTGACGCGAATGGCGAGGTGAAGATGAATCGACGCAATGGATTCGTACTGGCGTGCGCGATCGCCGTGCTCGCCTGGTTGCCCGCGGTCGGCGCGCAACCGACAAAGGAAGCCGCGCCGACACCGGTCACGGTGACCGTAGTGCACTTGAACGACGTCTACGAAATCCTGCCTGTCGAAGGTGGGAAGTCGGGCGGGTTGGCGCGGGTGGCCACGGTGATCCAGCAATTGAAGGCCACCCAGTCGCCGCTCCTGACCACGCTGGGGGGCGACTACCTGTCGCCGTCGGCGCTTGGGACCTCCGTGGTGGACGGGCAGCGGATGGCAGGCCGACAGATGGTTGACGTCCTGAATGCCACGGGGGTCGACTGGGCGACGCTCGGCAACCACGAGTTTGACGTGTCGGAGGCAGCGTTCCGCGCGCACATCGCGCAAGCGAAGTTCCGGATCGTCTCCACGAATGTGACCGACGCGCGCGGACTGCCGTTTGCGGGCGTGCCGACGTCGGCAATCGTTCCGGTGACGGCGAATGGACGGACCGTCAGGATCGGCCTCATCGGCGTGACGATCGACGCGACAAAGAAGGATTGGGTGCGCTATCGCGACGCCATTGAGGCCGCCAAGGCGGAGGTGGAGAAGCTTCGCGGCGCAACCGACGCGATCGTCGCGCTCACG
>JBDTNR010000322.1:0-4631 GCA_039933655.1 Betaproteobacteria bacterium
AGATAGGACAGGCTCGAATAGCCGGTGCCGAAATCGTCGACGGTGATCGACACGCCCATCTGCTTCAGCTTCATCAGCGTGGCGACAGCCTTTTCCGGATGCGTGATGATGACGCTTTCGGTGATCTCGAGGTCCAGGTGCCGGGGCGCGAGGCCGCTGGTTGCCAGCGCGTCCTCGACGATCGACAGCCAGCTGTCGTGCTGGAGTTGCTGGACGGACAGGTTCACGGCCAGTCGCAGCGGCATGTTCTGCCGGTGCCATTGCACGACCTGGCGGCAGGCATCGCGCAGTACCCGCGCACCCAGCGCCTGGATCATGCCGGACTCCTCCGCGACCGGGATGAACTCGGCAGGGCCGATGACGCCGCGTTCCGGATCGCGCCAGCGGACCAATGCCTCGACGCCGCACGCACGGCCCGTCTTCATCTCGATCTGTGGCTGGTAGACGAGAAAGAACTCGTCGTCCATGAGGCCGCGGCGCATGTCGGTCTCGAGCTGCAGCCGCAGCTGGACGCGCGTGTTCATGTCGGCCGTGAAGAACCGGTACGCATTGCGCCCGGCCCCCTTCGCCGCGTACATGGCAGTGTCCGCCTGCTTGATGAGTCCCACGGCGTCGTCGGCATCGACCGGATACAGCGCGACGCCGATCGAGCAGGTGAGCGTGGGCGTCTGGTCGGCCAGCCGGAACGGCGCGTCGAACGCATCGCGTACGCGGGCCAGCACCGTCATGACCTCCAGCGAGGCGGGCTGCGGGTCGAGGCCGGGCAGGATCAGGACGAACTCGTCGCCTCCGAGTCGCGCGACGGTGTCGGATTCGCGGACCGCATTCGCAAGCCGTTGCGCGATCGCCTGCAGCAGCTGGTCGCCGGCATCGTGCCCCAGCGTGTCGTTGATGCGCTTGAAGTGATCGAAGTCGAGGAAGAGGCACGCCACCTGGGTACCATCGCGCTGCGCCTGCGCCAGGATCTGCTTCAACCGCTGGTTGAGCAGCGAGCGGTTCGGCAATCCGGTCAGGATGTCGTGCTGCGCGAGCTTGTAGGCATGCGCGGTGGCGACCTCCAGCTCGCGTGTGCGCTGGGCGACTTTCTCCTCCAGCGTGCGCTGGTAGTTGGCGACCTCGGCCTGCGATTCGGACAGCTTCTGCGTCATGTGATTGAACGTGTGCGTCAGCAGCCCGAGCTCGTCGGACGAACGCGCAGGCACGTAGACATCGAGCCGCCCCGCGCCCACCGCGCGTGCGGCCCGCATCAGCCGCCGCATCGGCGCGACGAGGCGGCGCGTCAGCAGGAGCGAGGCGACGATGGCGAATACGACCAGCAGGCTGATGACGCCGATCGCGCCCACCAGTTGCTCGCGAAACTGCTTGCGCTGCTTGGCGAAAGTCAGGCCGAGGCGAATGTAGCCGATCGGCGGCCCGGTGACGGCGGTGGCCATTGTCCGTGTTGCGCCGGCGTCGTCGCTGCCCGGGAATTCGCGCGTCGGGTCGCCGGAACTGACGACCGGCGCGACGATCTCCATGAATTTCTGTCCGCCGATCTGAAGCTCGAACGTCAGCAGCTGGCCCCGTTCCGGAAGTACCATGGCTGCGCCGAGTTTCGGTGTCGGCATGCTGGCAAGCGCCGGCGTATAGCGGCGCTCCACCAGCACCTGTTGCCTGCGATCGAGCACGGACACGAACGCCACGGTCGGATCGGCGCCGATGCTGTCCAGAATCTGCTCCAGCGACGCCTTGTCCGACGTGTAAAGCGCGTACTCGGCGAGCTCGGTCATGACCGCGAGCAGCGACGCGCCCTGCGCCTTCAACTGCTGCTCGTCCTCGCGCCAGCGCTGGGTGTAATGGAACACGGTGATGGCCACTGCCGTGATGAAGATGAGGCCGATCGTGAGCAGATTGAGCTTGGTCAGCAGGCCCATTCGCACTGGCGGCAGGTCGAGCATCGACACCGTATCGCCGGCGAGCGGCGACAGGTGCTTGCGCAGCGCGCGGCGCACGCGCTTCATCCGGCACCCCGTCCCACCGTCTGCGCCGTGCTCATTCGGGCACCCGATCGACGGAGCCGAGGAGTTCGGCATCCCAGCGAAGATTGAACTGCTCGGCGGAGCGCGCGTTGACGACGACGCGTGTCCGCGCCGGGGCCGGCATCGGCATCGGTATCGCCTTGCGGGTCCCGGCCCGCTGCCGCAATGCAAGCGTCGCGCAGTAGCGACCCAGGTCCTGGTAGTCCCAGTCGACCGCGTAGAGCGCGCCGCCGCGTACCCACGATTCGGAGGGACCGGCGAGCGGAACATGTTGGCGAAACGAGAACAGCAGCAGCGCGCGCGAGTGCTCGCGCGCGAACACGACGGGGTCGGGAATGGCGAAGAGCACGTCCACGCGGTCGATCAGGCGGGTGAGGGCGTTGCGGAGGCCGGTCGGCCCGATGACGGGTGCAAGCACCGGTGCGTAGCCCTCGCGCCTGAACCGCGCTGCGTCGTCGGCCGCCCGGCGTTCGTTCCGCTCCGGGTCGAATAGTATTCCCACGCGACGGGCTTCGGGCACCAATCGCCGGAGCCACTGGATATGCGCTTCGATCGGCACCTCGAGCGGAACCACGATGGTGCCGGGCGCCGGCGTGCCGCTGTCGCCGCCGGCGACCATGCAATTGACGACCGGTGCCGCCGGCGCGGCGCGCGCCACGAGCGCCGTCGCGTTGGCGCCAAGCGTGACAATCGCGCCGTCGCGGCCGATGCCGGCCACGGCGGCGCGCGCGGCGTCCTCCGCCGCAGCATCCACGGCGTCGACTGTCACGCCCGCGCTGCGGATGCCGGTGAGGGCCTGCCGGAATCTTGTGGTATCGCCGGAGACGACGACCACCAGCCGTTCGGCGGCGCAGGTCGCGGCCTGCAGCATGAACAGGGCCACGAAAAATGCGAACATCGGCGGCCGCGGGCGACGGAGCGTGAGCATCAGGAGCGTCCTGGTCGCAGTTGTCGCGCTCGCCGACGAGAGGCCGGCGCGTCGGCGGCGCGCGGTTGGTGCCGATGTTGCACGGCAGGGGCTGGAGAATAGGCCACGAGTCGACAAAGCACACTCTGTGCCATGGACGGAGGCGCGCGCACGCTTCCACAGTCGGCGCGCGCGCCGGGACAGCGATCCTATTCGATCGCGACGGGAATCTTGCCGATCCGCGCCTGCCATTCCTTCGGAGCCGTGTGGTGGACGGATTTGCCGCGCGCGTCGACGGCAACGGTGACCGGCATGTCCTTGACGCCAAATTCGTAGATGGCTTCCATGCCGAGGTCGGCAAAGGCGACGACGCGCGACGACCGGATGGCCTTCGACACCAGGTAGGCAGCGCCGCCGACCGCCATCAGGTAGACGGCTTCGTGCTTCCTGATCGCCTCGATGGCGACCGGACCCCTCTCCGCCTTGCCGATCATCGCCAGGAGCCCGTGGTGCTCGAGCATCATGTGCGTGAACTTGTCCATCCGCGTCGCCGTCGTCGGACCCGCGGGGCCCACGACTTCGTCGCGCACCGGATCCACGGGGCCAACGTAATAGATGACGCGATTGCGGAAGTCCACGCCGTCCGGCAGTCGTTCACCGCGCGCCAGGTAGTCCGCGATCCGCTTGTGCGCGGCGTCGCGGCCGGTGAGGATTTTACCGTTCAGCAGCAGCGTGTCGCCCGGCAGCCACGTCGCCGCTTCCTCGCGCGTCAGCGTGTCGAGGTCGACGCGTTTCGCCGACGGCGACGGCTGCCAGTGCACGTCCGGCCATTGCGAGAGATCCGGAGGTTCGAGCTTTGCGGCGCCGGAGCCGTCGAGCGTGAAGTGGGCATGGCGCGTCGCGGCGCAGTTGGGAATCATTCCGACCGGCTTCCCGGCCGCGTGCGTCGGGTAGTCGAGAATCTTGACGTCGAGCACCGTCGAGAGGCCACCCAAGCCCTGTGCCCCGATGCCGAGCGCATTGACCTTGTCGTAAAGCTCGATTCGCAACTCCTCCGTGCTGTTCGCGGGCCCGCGCCGCAACAGGTCGTGCATGTTGATCGGCTCCATCAACGCTTCCTTGGCGAGCAGCATCGCCTTTTCCGCGGTGCCCCCGATGCCAATCCCGAGCATGCCCGGCGGGCACCAGCCGGCGCCCATCGTCGGCACCGTCTTCAGTACCCAGTCGACGATGGAGTCGGACGGATTGAGCATGATGAACTTCGACTTGTTCTCCGAGCCGCCACCCTTCGCGGCGATGCTCACGTCGACGGTGTTGCCGGGGACGATCTCGTAGTGGACGACCGCGGGCGTGTTGTCGCGCGTGTTCTTCCGCGCACCCGCGGGATCGGCGACGATCGACGCGCGGAGGCGGTTGTCGGGGTCCATATACGCGAGGCGCACGCCCTCGTTGATCATGTCCGTCAGCGACATCGTCGCGCCCTCCCACACCACGTCCATGCCGACCTTGACGAAGGCCACGACGATGCCGGTGTCCTGGCAGATCGGCCGGTGTCCTTCGGCGCACATCCGCGAATTGGTGAGGATCTGGGCGATCGCATCCTTCGCGGCCGGCGATTCCTCGGCCTCATACGCGGCGCCCAGCGCCTTGATGTAGTCGAGCGGGTGATAGTAGGAGATGAACTGCAGCGCGTCGGCGACGCTCTG
>JBDTNR010000323.1:0-4611 GCA_039933655.1 Betaproteobacteria bacterium
CGACCGCCCTGCTGCGACCGGTGGCCGAGACGCTGGGTCCGGTCGACGTACTCGTGGTCTGCGCGGCTCGCTCCGTCTACGCGGCGCTGGAGGACGCCGGCGACGAGGACATCGACGCTCAGATCGAGACCAATTTCAAAGCGACCGTTCGGCTCCTGAACGCAGTGGTTCCCGGCATGGCGGAGCGGGGGTTCGGGCGGGTGGTGACGATCGGCAGCATCACGCAGGAGGCGCCGTTGCCGCTCCTGCCGATCTATGCAGCGATGAAGGCGGCGAACCTTGCGCTGATCCGCGGACAGGCAGTTCGCTACGCGGCGCGCAACGTCACGTTCAACAGCGTTTCGCCGGGACTCACGCGCACGGAGCGCAACGCGTGGCGGCGGGTGCCAGGGGGCGACTGGGGCGAGTTCGCCCGCTCGTGCAGCTACGCGCAGCGCGCGGGCGAGCCCGCGGAGATCGCGCATGCGGTCGCGATGTTCTGCGCGCCGGGCGCATCGTTCGTAACCGGCGAGAACCTTTTCGTCGCGGGTGGCGCGCAGATCCCGGGCCGGCGTGAGTCCTCGCGCTAGGTGTGGAAGAGCAGGACGTTGTTTCCGAGATGCATGAACCTGGCTCAACCGTCGTCCCCGCGAAGGCGGGGACCCAGCGGCGTGCCGTTGCGAGCGAAAAGCTTAAGCCGCTGGGTTCCTGCCTTCGCGGGAACGACGTGTCCAATCATGCGGCTGCGGCATGCAAAACGACAACAACGTCTTGACGCTTCACCGCTAGGCCCGACCGATGTTCGAACCATAGAGGGAGGAAATCATGATTCGTTGGACGACGTGGATGGTGAGAGTCACTTGCGTGGGATTGGCTTTCGGGGTTTCAACGGCTGCCGGTGCCCAGTCCTACCTGAAGTTCGTCGTCGGCGGCCCGCCGGGCGGTCTCTTCGACATTGTGCTCAGGATCATCAGCGACCGCGTCGAGCGCGACCTCGGCAGGACCCTGGTGATTGAAAACAAGCCGGGCGCGGGCGGGGCGGTGGCGCTCGAATCGGTGCGAAGCGCGAAGGCGGACGGCCTGACGGTGGGAATGATCAACGTGGCTGCCGCGGCCAATGAGGCGATCATCAAAGGCAAGGCGTACAACCTCCTCACCGACTTCGAGCCCGTCGGCATGTACGTGTTCCCGGTCAATGTGCTGATCGTGAATCCCGAGATGCAAGCCACTTCCGTCACCGCGTTCATCAGCCTGCTGAAGGCCCGGGGGACGACCAACTATTCCTCCGGAGGTATCGGCAGTCCCGGCCACCTCGCGGGGGAGATGTTCAAGGCAAAGACGGGGGCACCGGCGACGCATGTTCCATACAAGGGCGCGCCGCCCGCCGTGCTCGCCGTGGTGACCGGTGAGACCTCCTACATGTTCGCGACGGCCTCGTCGGCGATCGCGCAGATCGACGCGAAGAAGGTGCGCGCGCTGGCCGTGACCACCAACGAGCGCCTGCCGCAGCTTCCCGACGTACCGACAATGCTGGAGGCCGGCCTCGTCGATTTCAACGTGAGCGACTGGGCCGGCTTCGTGCTGCCGAAAGGCACGCCGACGGACGCGCGCGACGCGCTGCACGCGGCGCTCTCGGCCGCGTTTGCCGATCCGCAGATCAAGGAACGCCTGCGCAAGGCCACGTTCGTGCCGATGGCGAAACCGCTCGGCCCCAAGGAGTTCGGTGCATTCCTGCAAGCAGAAGTGGACAAGTGGGGAACCCTCGTTCGCGCGACAGGAATCCGGCAGGAGTAGACCCGCGCATTACCCGCATCAATACCAGGGAGCACTTGAACGACTTGCTCCGTCCGTGAGGCGGCGGCGCCACCTGCCGCAAGTGCGAGCCATCTCGCGTGTTGGCTCGACTCCAGCCAAGGGATGCGGATCGAGGTTTCGTGGCGGACCGCGGATCGCGTCGTCGATGCGTGGGTGGAAGCGATCGCGCGCCACGGCGTGCCGGAGATTGTGAATATCGGCCAAGTCAGCCAGTTCACCGCCGCCGCCTTCGTCGATGTCCAGTACCGCTACGACGTGCGCATCAAGCTCGACGGCAAGCGCTGCTGGCGCGAGAACGTGGTCAAGGTGCGGCGGTGGAATCCGGTCAAGTACGCGCACGTCTACCGCCAAGCCCGCGAGACCACCCCCGCGGCCGGTGCCCGATTGGCCGCCAACCGCGACTTCGACAACCGCCGCCGGGTGCACACCAGCCATGACTGACAGGCACTGGATGACGTTTTCTTCAACCAGCCGCCGATATGACTGGCGGCTTGACCGGCAGGGCAACCCCGCGAGAGTCCCGATAGACTGTCCAACGGCCGGGACCACCACGTTCGTTTGCGTGGACAAACTCGGCGTATCGATTCATGGATGGGGTGCAAGCAAGATACGGACGCCCACGCATCGGCCATTTCCAGGAATTGATGCGGTCGGTTGGCCAGGAACGCAAAAACGGATCAAACTAGGACCGAATTCAGTCTTTCATTAATCGGAGGTCAAAATGAGTCACGCGTCAATGCTGAAAGCCAGACGGCAGCACCAGAAAACCAGGAAACTTCTCGATGTCGCGGCCAAGCAGGCCAAGGCGCAGGCGAAGCAGGCATTGGCGGGGCCGGTCGTCAAGAAGGAAAAGGTGAAGAAGGAAAAAGTGAAGAAAGAAAAGGTCAAGACGGAAAAGGTGAAAAAGGTCAAGCCGACCAAGGAGGAGCTTGGCAAGCAAGTCGCGAAGAAGCCTAGTGCGGGTGCCGGGAAAAAAGGCGCGACCTAGACCTTATCGACCAGAAACCGGGGCGGCTTGTTGCGTTCAAACGCGCCGCCCCAGCTTGTCTTGAGCGGTGGGCAATGCGACGGCGCGTGTGCGTATCACTCGATGGAGCCTGTTGAGTCATGATCAGGCGCATCCGTCGCCTGGTGGCCGATCGGCGACCGTCGTCCCTGACCGCACGCGGCCCGATCGCTGACGGTCGCGGATCGACCCGTTGCAGACAGTCGTTGATAGCAAAGCGGACATTGTTGCGGGGCCCTGAAGGGCGTGACCTCGCTAGTCTTAGAACCATTCGCGCTGCCGGGTTGATACGTCGGTACCTTGCCCGCATACTGCTCGCGTTTCCAAAAATGAGGGGGAGTCCTTCATGGAGTGGCCCACGATCGCGCGCATCTCGACGCTGGCACCGCTGCCTGACGGCTACCGCTACGAGAAGCTGTCGGCTGCGGACGTGCTGCCGCTGATCGCCGGCATCCGGCGCTGGCATCCCGACATTGCCGTGGGCGGGGGCAGTTGCTACCTGCGCGAAGCCTTCTACGACACCAGCGTCTGCCTCGATGACGAGACCCGCAAGGATGTGTTCGTCTGCGTTTTTAAGCGTGCGGACGAACTCGTTGGCATGTGGTCGTGGGAGCGCATTCCCGACACGCGCTCGATATACGGCCGCTTGATCGTCATCGCGCCCGAGCATCGCGGCGCCAAGCTCGCGTCCCTCGTCATGCCACTGGCGGTGACGGCCGGACGCGCGATGGGCGCGGAGTTCCTGTTCGGCCTGGCCACGTTGAAGATTCCGCACATGCAGAACGCGCTTGAGAAGGCCGGCTTCCAGCTCATCGGTTTTACCTCCGGCTACGACTGCGAGGAGGTTGCGATTGGCGACATCCGGCGCGTCTTCGAAGGCGTCTATTGCAAGGTGCTGGTGCCCGAGGAAGAACTGATGCGGCCGGATCCGGCAAACCTCACGCCGCGCGCCCGCGCATTGTTCGACGTGTTGTTCCCGCAGCCCGGCGCTGCCGCCCAGCCGTGAACTGGCTGCCCTGGGACCAGGCGCTGGGGCTCATCGAGCTGCCACCCGGCTTCGACGTGCAGGCGATGCGGCGCGATCACATCGACGCGGCGATCGCAGCGTTGCGGCGGTGGTATCCCGACATCACCTTCGGGGTGAACAGCTGCTTCCTGCGCGAGGACTTCTTCCGCGAGCGGGTCTGCCTCGACGGCGCCACCGACAAGGACGTCATTGTGCTGACCCTCTGGCACGGCGATGAACTGGTGGGCGTGTGGTCCGGCGAGCGCGAGGTCGATTCGCTGGCGCTGTGGGGCCGCTTGGTCGTGATCGCACCCGAACACGCCCGTGTCGGGCTGACGCGCCGAACCATCGCGGGCATGGAAGAAGCCGGACGGCGAATGGGCGCGGCGTTCATTTATGCGCTGGTTACGCTCAAGCACCCGTACATGCAGCAGGGGCTCGAACAGGCCGGCTACCGCCTGCTCGGTTTCTTCCCCGGCTACGACCGCGAGTTGGTCGCGCCTGGCGTGGTTAAGCGCGTCTACCAGGCGGTCTATGCGAAGCTTCTCGCGCCCGAGAACAAGGTGCTGCGGCCCGACCCCAAGAACATGACGCCCAGGACGAAGGGATTGTACGAGCTCCTGTTCCCGGATCAAGCCAAGTAGTGCAACGACCGCTCTCGGCAACTTCGTGCGATGTCGGCTGATGGCCGACTCCGGAGATTTGTCGATCCCTGAAGCGGCCATTTACGCGGCCGCTACAGGCGGCCGGCGATTGCCGGCTGTTATGCTGAGGAACCTCCGAGTTCCCCCATGCAGCGGGCAGG
>JBDTNR010000324.1:0-4608 GCA_039933655.1 Betaproteobacteria bacterium
CGACACCAGCGCGGAGAAGCCGATGCCGCGCGCTTCGCCGCGCGACAGGATCGCGCCGATCAGGCTGCCGCTTTGGGAAACGAGTCCCAGGCGCCCCGGAGTGAGCCGCGGCATGTCGAGCACCGCGTTGACCGACAGCGCGACGCCTTGCGGCGGCACGATCGTGCCGATGGAATTGGGACCGATGACGCGCGAACCGCCGGCGCGCGCGATGTCGACGATCCGCCGTTGCCGCGCGGCACCCTCGGGGCCCGACTCGGCAAAGCCGTCGCTGTAGATGGTGATCAGCGGCACGCCGCGCGTCGCGCAGGCGGCAACGACGCCCTCCACATCGGATGCGGGCACCATGACGAACGCGTGATCGATGGGCTCGGGCACCGCGGCGATGTCGGCCCAAGCGCGTTCGCCGAACAGTGCGCTGCGCGCGGGATTGACCAGGATCACGCGGCCGGCGTAGCCGTGCTGGCGCAGGTAGCGCTGCGGCCGCGCCGTGTTCTTGGCGGCGTCGCCGGAGGCGCCCACCAGCGCCACCGCGCGCGGCGCGAGCAGCGCCTGCGCGAGGCGCGCTGCCAGCGCCCGCTCGCCACCTGCGTTCATGTCCACACGCGCCTCAGAAGACCCGTGCGCCGCATGAAAGTCCTCGGTCGTTCCCGCGAAGGCGGGAACCCAGCGCCGTTCGTGCTGCGCCACTGTGTCCCCGCCTTCGTGCGGACCACGAGCACCCTGGACGAGCCCACAATCACTCCCGCACTCGTCGGCGAGTCGTTCACGCCGGCGCCCGCTGCGCGAAGCTGCGGCCGAACACGTCCTCGGCGATGCGGTTTTTCATGATCTCCACCGAGCCGCCGGCAATCATCCAGCCGCGCGTGCGCCGGAAGCAGTACTCGACGAGCGATTCCTCGCTGTAGCCCAAGCCGCCCATCACCTGCATCGCCTCCGACGCGGCCTCGAAGCCCGTCTGGTTGCAGTACGCCTTCGCGATGGCCGTCTCCGCTGCCGACGGCAGCCCCGCATCGGCGTTGACCGCCGCGCGGTACAGCAGCAACTGCGCGGCATCGAGCTTCATCCGCAGGTCCGCGAATTTCCACTGCAGGCCCTGGAACTCGCACAGCAGCCGGCCGAACTGGCGGCGCGTCAGCGCATGCTCGCGCGCGGCGTCGTATGCGTAGCGGCCGAGCGCCAGCGAGCGGGCCGTATTGCCGATGCGCTCGACGTTGAAGCCGGCGATCTGCTTCCTGAATCCGCCGAACGTCAGCAGCACGTTCTGCGGCGGCACGTAGACATCCTCGAAATAGAGCTGCACCCACTCCTCGCCGGAGAGGAATCGTGCCGGACGGCCGGTCGTGAAACCCGTCGCATCGCGCTCCAGGATTACCGAGCCGATGCCGTCGACGCCCGGTCCGAAACGCACGTAAGCGAGGAACAGGTCGGCGTGGCGGCCGTGCGTCGTGAAGATTTTGCTGCCGTTGATGCGGTAGCCGTCGCCGTCGGGGGTCGCCGTCGTGCGCAACTCCGTCACCGCGCTGCCGGCCTCCGGCTCGGTCATCGCGACGGTGATCAGTCGCTTCGCGTCGAGCAGCGGCCGCAGGAGCCGCGACTTCTGTTCGGCGTTCGCGTATTGCGCCAGCGTGCGGATCGCGCCGAAATTGCCGGCCTGCACGACATCGGCGGAGCGCGGGCACGCCGCCGCGATCGTTTCGATGGCCAGTACCGCATCCATCAGCGTCCCGCCCTGGCCGCCGTCGGCCTCGGCGATCGCGATGCCGAGCAGCCCCTGCTCCGCCATCAGCCGCGCGATCTCCCACGGATACTCGGCGTCGTGCGCGCGCGCGAGCGCGCCGGCGCGCAAATGGCGCTCCGCGAACGCCCGCACCGCGTCGCGAAAGACGCGTTGTTCCTCGGTCAGTCCGAAATCCATCGCGCCCTCACGCTTGCGTGGCGGCGAGACGCCACAGGTCCGCCAGGGCGCCGCGTCGTTCGAAGTCGCGCAGGCAGGCAAAAAGCTCACTCGCCGCGCCTTCGCCCAGCACCGGCTCGACCAGCGGCATGAACTTGGCGCGCAGGTCGTCCCAGGTCAGCGGGTTGCCCGGATTGCCGCGGGCGAGCGCAATCGCCGCTTCGGCGCGGCCGCCGTCGGCATACTCGACGACCATCCGCGCCGCGGTCTCCGCCATCGCCGCGTCGGACACGAGCGTCACCCGCGACGTCAATGCGCGCAGCGCGGGATCGCCGACGCGATCGGTCGAAAAATCGCTCTGGGTGGCCGCATGTCCGGTGAGCGCCAGCGCCGTGCAGTACTGCGTGCTGAACTTGCCTTCGAGCGGCGTGGCCGGCGCGGGCTTGCCGGCGAGGTGGATCGCCAGCGGATTGACGACGGCCGTGACCTTCGCGATCGGCCGGCCCGCGCTTTCGCGCGCGAGCGCGCGGCCGGCGTCGATCGTCGCATGCGTCAGCAGGCAGCAGGCATACGGCTTGAAAGTGTTCCCCAGCACCTCCCAGCCGGCGCCGAAGTCGGCGCGCGGCAGCGGCTGCGCATCATCCTGCACCAGCGCGTGCGCCAGCGCGCCGCCCGGCTCCACGAGGTCGAGCGCGGGGACGAAACCGGCCTCAGCGAGTTCCGCCGACAGCACGCCGTTGAACGCGGCCTTGCCGGCGTGAAACGGTTTCGCCATGGTGCCGAACGACCCGGTGAGACCGCCGGTCTGCGTTGCCGCGGCGCCGAGCGCGCGCGCCACGCCGCTCGCATCGAGTTGCATCGCCGCCGCCGCGCCCGCCGCGGCGGCCAGGCATCCGAACACGCCCGTCGAATGCCAGCCCACGTGATCGACGGCGACGCCGAAGCCTTGTCCGCCGAGACGCGCGCCCACTTCGTACGCGGCGACGAAGGCGCGCAGCAGCGCGCGTTCGTCGCGGCCGCGCGCGCTGCCGACCGCCAGCACCGCCGCCCATGACGGCCCGGACAGGTGCGCCACCGAACCGACGTGCGTGTCGTCGAAATCGAGGCAATGCGCGAGCGTGCCGTTGGCGAGCGCGGCCGCCGTCGGCGTGGTCGCCGCCGCGAACAGCACCGGCGCCGTACCCGCCGCGCGCCAGTTCGCGACGGTGGCGCGCACGGCACGGGCGGCCGGCTCGTCGCGCGCGCCGATGGCCACACCCACCCAGTCCGCCAGGCATTTCCTGGCCGCGTCGACGACATCGTCGGGCAGTGTCCGGCCGCCGATGGCGGCGGTGAACGCCGCGGCATCATCGAGATTGGCGTGCGCGCCACGGTTCATGTCGTCGACTCCACGAGACCTCCGGACGTCACCGGCAGCCCCAGTTCGGCCAGCACTTCCGCCGTGTGCTCGCCGAGCAGCGGCGGCGGCCGGCGACCGTGCGACGACGCCAGGCCCGCACGCTCCAGCGGGTTGCCAATGCGCACGACCGCTCCGTCGTGCGGATCGTGTTCGACGTGCGTCATGCCGCGCGCCCGTGCGTGATCGCCGCGCAGCGCCTCGTCGGGGGTCAGGACGACCGCCACCGGGATATCCTGCGCCCGCATCGCGCGGTCGATCTCGGCGGCGGTGTGGCCGGCGCAATAGCCGCCGATCGCTTCGCGATAGTGGGCCGCGCGCTCGCCGTGGTCGGAATGGCGCTCGTCCTGCCGTTCTTCGAACACGAGGTCGTTGCGGCCGATCGCCTGGCAGAAACGCGCCCACAGCCGCGACTCGAGCAGGCTGACGGCTACGAAACGGCCATCGGCAGTCGGGTAGATGCAATAGCGCGGATTGCGGCCCCACACTTCGAGCATCGGCAACCCGGTCTGGCCGCCGGCGCGCGCGAGCGCGCCGAGCAGCGCGATCTCGGACATCGCCAGCAGCCCGTCGAACATCGCAATGTCGAGATGGGCGCCTTCGCCAGTCGCGTGCCGGCGCTGCAGCGCACCGAGGATCGCGATGACGCCGAATGCGCCGCCGGCGTAGTCCGCCGCCTGGAACGCCGGCATCGCGCCGTGGCCGGTGATGCCCAGCACGCCCGTCGTCGCCTGCACGACGAGATCGTGGCCGGGCGAGGCGGCCAGCGGCCCGTCCTGCCCGAAGCCGGTGATCGAGCAATAGATGACATCCGGCTTGCGCGCGCGGGCGCTGTCGTAATCGATGGCAAGGCGCGCCGCCACGCCGACGGCGAACGACTCGATGACGACGTCGGCGCGCGCGATCAGCCGCTGCGCGGCTTCGAGGCCCGCCTGCGCGCGCAGGTCGAGCGCCACGCTGCGCTTGCCGCGATTGACGCTGGCGAAGTAGGCACTGTGCTCGCGTTGCCGCGGCGGATTGTGGCGGCTGGGGTCGCCCACATGGGGCGCCTCCACCTTGATGACGTCGGCGCCCATGTCGGCGAGCATCTGCGTGCACCAGGGGCCGGGCAACAGCCGCGTGAAGTCCACGACGCGCACACCGGCCAGAGGCAGCGCCTGCCGCGGGCCGGCAGCGCTGTCGGCTTTGTCAGGCGCCGCGCTCACTTGCCGGAGAACTTCGCCTGGCGCTTCTCGAGGAAGGCGGAAATGCCTTCCTTGCGATCGGCCGTCTGGTAGATCGTCGACACGAGGAACGTCTCGAACTCGATGCCCGA
>JBDTNR010000325.1:0-4582 GCA_039933655.1 Betaproteobacteria bacterium
GGCGATCGGCATGGTCGTCGACGACGCGATCGTCGTCGTCGAGAATGTCGAGCGCAACATGGCGCAGCACCACCTGTCGCCGAAGGACGCGACGATAAAGTCGATGGAGGAGATCGCGAGCTCGCTCGTCGCCGTCGTCCTCGTGATGGCGTCCGTATTCATTCCGGCGGCATTCCTGCCGGGGACCACCGGCCAGCTGTACAAGCAGTTCGCCATCACCATCGTGATCTCGGTGTCGGTGTCCGGCTTCATCGCGCTGACGCTCACGCCGGCGATGTGCGCCGTGCTGCTGAAGCACAACCCGGCGCCGCAGCGCGGGTTCTTCGCGTGGTTCAACCGCAAGGTCGACGAGGTGACGCAGGCGTTCGGACACGCCGTCACCTGGGTGATCAAGCGGATGGTCGTGGCGCTGGTGCTGCTCGTGTTCTTCATCTGGTCGATCTACCACCTGTTCACGATCATCCCGACGAGCTTCGTGCCGCAGGAGGACCAGGGCTACGCGATGGCGGCGATCATCATGCCGCAGGCGGCAAGCCTCAGCCGCACGCAGGCGGTCTCCGAAAAGGCCGACGAGATCTTCAAGGGCCTGCCGGGTGTGGCGACGCGCACGGTGGTCACCGGGTACAGCCTGCTCGACAGCGGCTTCAAGACCAATGCCGGCACGCTGTTCATCACGTTTTCCGACTTCGACGCGCGCTACAAGGACCTCGAGACGACGAAGAAGGAGAACGCGCGCGCCATCCTGCAGGGCTTCTACGCGCAGGCGCGCGAGATCGAGGGCGCGATCGTCATCCCGATCGCGCCGCCGGCGATTCCCGGCATCGGCACCACCGGCGGCTTCGAATTCTGGATCCAGGACACGGGTACCGGCGATCCCGTCGCGCTCGACGGCGTCATGCAGGAGTTCCTGAAAAAAGCGCGCGAGCGGCCCGAGCTCACCGCGCTCGCGACGACCTATTCGGCGTCTACGCAACAGTTGCGCGCCGATGTCGATCGCGACAAGACACAGCTCCTCGGCATCCCGATCCAGGACGTGTACAGCGCCATTCAGGCGCAGTTCGGCTCGCTGACGGTGAGCCAGTACAACCTGAACTCCAATGTCTGGTGGGTGATCGTCCAGTCCGACGCGCAGTTCCGCCAGAATCCGGAGGACCTGACGCGGCTGTACACGCGCAACAACCAGAACCAGATGGTGCCGCTGTCGTCGATCGTGCGGACGTCGTGGACGGCCGGGCCCGACTTGATGCCGCACTTCAATGGTTTTCCTGCGGCCAAGATCATCGGCAGCGCGGCGACGGGCTACAGCTCGGGCCAGGCGATCGCCACGATGGAGGAGGTGGCCAAGGATGCGCTCCCGCCCGGCTACATGTTCGCGTGGTCCGGCCTCGCGTATTCGGAGAAGCAGTCGGGCGGCACGTCGTCGCTGGCGTTCGTGTTCGGACTCATCATCGTGTTCCTCGTGCTCGCCGCGCAGTACGAATCGTGGACGCTGCCCGGCGCCGTGATGACTGCCGTGCCGTTCGGCATCCTCGGTGCGCTGCTGACCAACCACCTGCGCGGACTCGAAAACGACGTCTACTTCCAGATCGGACTCCTGGTGCTGATCGGCCTCGGCGCCAAGAACGCCGTGCTGCGCGTGTCGGCCGCCGTCGAATTCCGCAAGCAGGGCAAGTCGATCATGGAGGCGACGATCCTCGCCGGCGAGCAGCGGCTGCGGCCGATCATCATGACGTCGCTGGCGTTCGCCATCGGCTGCCTGCCGCTCGCGCTCGCGCTCGGCGCCGGCGCCAACGCGCGGCATTCGATCGGCACCGGAATCATCGGGGGCATGCTGGGCGAGACGACGCTCGCGATGCTCTATGTGCCGCTCTTCTTCTACATCTTCGATCGCCTGAAGGAACGCGGCGAGGAGAAGAAGGCAGCGAAGGACGGCGGCGAGCCTGCACCGGTCGCCGCACCCCCCGCGGCACCGGCGCCGCGCCCGGAAGGCGACTGACATGCGCCGCGCTGCTGCCGTCGCCGTCGCTGTGTGCATGATCGCGGGCTGCATGGTCGGGCCCGACTACACGCGGCCGGCCGTGGACGCGCCGAAGACGTTCATCTACGAGCCGGGCGACGCCGCCGACACCGCCAACACGCAGTGGTGGAAGCAGTTCGACGATCCGGTGCTCGACGCGCTGATCGCCGAAGCGCTGGCGCGCAAGCTCGACGTCAAGGTCGCCGCGGCCAACGTCGACCAGGCCGCCGGCGTGCTGACGCAAACGCGCTCGGGCCTGTTCCCGCAGGTGGGCTACGACGGCACGGCCGGACGTGCGCGCTCGACGGAGTCGGGCGCGACGCCGGAACTCGCGCGCCTCATTCCCAACCCGCAGAGTTCCTATCAGGCACTGCTGAGCGCGAGTTGGGAAATCGACCTCTGGGGGCGCATCCGGCGCTTGAGCGAAGGCGCGCGCGCCAACCTGCTCGCCACCGACGAAGCCCGCCGCGGCGTGGTCCTGTCGCTCGTGGCGTCGGTGGCCGGCAACTACCTGACGCTGCGCGGGCTCGACGAGCAGCTGGCGGTGGCGAAGCAGACGCTGGCCGCGTATGCCGAGTCGCTGCGGTTGTTCAAGCTGCAGTTCCAGTATGGCCAGATCTCGCAGATGAACGTTTCGCAGGTCGAGTCGCAATACGAGACGGCGGCGGCGCAGATCCCGGTGATCGAATCGCAGATCGCGCAGACGCAGAATGCGCTGTCGGTGCTGCTCGGGCGCAATCCCGGACCAATTCCGCGCGGCAAGACGATCTACGAGCTCGCGCTGCCGAAGGTGCCGGCGGGCGTGCCGTCGGAACTGCTCGAACGCCGGCCGGACCTACTGCAGGCGGAGGACGCGCTGATCGCCGCCAACGCGCAGATCGGCGCGGCGCGGGCGCTCTATTTCCCGACGATCTCGCTGACCGGCGCGGCCGGCACGTCCAGCGCGCAGCTGTCGAATCTCTTCAGCGGTCCCGCGCGCGTCTGGAGCTACGCGGGCGCGCTGACCGGTCCGATATTTTCCTTTGGCGCCGTGAGCGGCCAGGTCGCGCAGGCGGAAGCCGCCCGGCAATCGGCGCTCTACAGCTACCAGCTGTCGATCCAGAACGCGTTCGCCGACGTGGAAAACTCGCTCGTCGCCGCCCAGAAACTGCAGGAACAGCAGGCCGCGCAGGAGCGACTCGTCGCCGCGCTGCGCACCTACGCGCAACTGGCCAAGCTCCAGTACAACGGCGGCTACACGTCGTACACGACGGTGCTGCAGGCCGAGCAATCGCTGTTCCCCGCCGAGCTCACACTGGCGTCCGTGCGCGCATCCGTGTTCTCGTCGAGCGTCGCGATCTACAAGGCGATGGGCGGCGGCTGGATCGCCGAGGCGCGCAAGCTCACCGGCGACATGGCGCCACCGCCGGCGCAGCGCTCGGTGGGCATGCCGCCGTTGTTCTGACCCGCAGCAGCACGGTGCCGATGGCACCGTCCCGTCCGCGCCGTGTCCTCGCTCGCCGTGCCCGGCCCGTCCGTGTTCATGGTTGATGCAAGTCAATGGCGGGGCGTCGCCGCGACGTATAGTCCGTCGAAGTCGTTCGCCAGCACAGCCGCGGCGCATGGCAATCGCCATCATGGCGAGCGAAACCCCCGTCACCAAGGAACGCACACATGGGCACTCGCACCGAGAAGGATTTCCTGGGCGCGAAAGAACTGCCGGAGGCCGCGTACTACGGCGTGCAGACGCTGCGCGGGAAGGAGAACTTCCACATCACCGGCATCCCGATGTCGACGGAGCCCTACTTCGTCAAGGCGTTCGGGTATGTGAAAAAGGCGGCCGCGCTCGCCAACCGGGATCTCGGCGTGCTCGATGCGCGGATCGCCGACGCGATCGTCGGCGCCTGCGACCGGTTGATCGCCGGCGAGATGCGTGATCAATTCGTCACCGATTTCATCCAGGGCGGTGCCGGCACGTCGACCAACATGAACGCGAACGAGGTGATCGCGAACATCGCGCTCGAGACACTCGGCCACAAGAAGGGCGAGTACCAGCACGTCAGCCCCAACGATCACGTCAACTTCGGGCAATCCACCAACGACGTCTATCCGACGGCATTCCGCCTGGCGTTGATCCTCAGGCTCAGCGCCTACATGAAGGCGCTGTCGAGTCTGCAGGAGGCGTTCTTCGCCAAGGGCAAGGAGTTCGAACGCGTATTGAAGATGGGCCGCACCCACCTGCAGGACGCGGTGCCGATGTCGCTCGGCCAGGAGTTCCACGGCTGGGGCACGACGATCGGCGAGGAAGTGCAGCGCATCGCCGAAGTGCGCGCCTTCCTCCACGAAATCAACCTCGGCGCGACCGCGATCGGCACCACGGTGACCGCGCACCCCGGCTACCCGGAACTCGCCACCAAGTACCTGTCGGAGATCACGGGGACCAGGTTCATCCTCGCCGGGGACTTGATCGAGGCCACGTCCGATACCGGCGCCTACGTGCTGCTGTCGGGCGTCCTGAAGCGCACGTCGTCGAAGCTCACCAAGATCTGCAACGACCTCCGCCTGCTGGCGTCTGGCCCGCGCTGC
>JBDTNR010000326.1:0-4576 GCA_039933655.1 Betaproteobacteria bacterium
GGCGACGATGAAGGCAGCGATCTCGGTCTTCGTATAGTGATTGGCGGTGATGTCGGCGACGATGCCGTTCATCGCGTGCTGATCGAGACGCTCCCCGGCGATCTTTCGCCTGACCGCGTCCATCGAGGCCGGACGCTCGGGATGGCCGACATCGACGCGCGAGCCGGGCTTCGCGCCAAGCTGCGCGAATGCCGGTTCGGACAAGCCCAGTTCGTCGCGCGCGACGATCAAATCATCGACGACGACGTTGAGCACGGCGAGGATGTGGCGCTGGCCGGCTCTGACCTCGATCTTCGACAGCGCCCGGAATCCATCGATGCTAACAACCGAGCAGTCGCGATGGAGGTACGCGACGTTTTCACGATGCGTGTCGATCGCGACGCGGCGAACTTTGAGCACGCGCGCGCGCCTGCGCGGGGGATGGGAGGCCATGTCAGGTCGATCCTTCTTTCCTGCATCGTAGCGCAGCGGTGTGACAGGTCGTGATCACCGGCAGCACCTGCGGCGGCATTGCGGCCCTCGTGATCCCGATCAAGCCTGTATGGCCCGATCGGGCGAGACTTGACGCTCGCCGGTACGGACCATTTTCCGAATCGAGGTGCACGATGCTTCACGAAGCGGCCGACCTTGCGGTTGGCCCGGTTGCCAAACCGGCGATGAAGGTGTAAATTAGTAACTAATTACTTACATATCGGCTGCCTGCCGAAGCCTGCCGAACTCAATGGATGCCCCGACCGGTTCCCGGACCATGCCCCGCCAGCGCCTTAAAACGGAGGCGCGCCAGCGTGAGATCGTCGCCGCCGTGCTCGCACTCGCCCGGGAACGCGGCCCCGATTCGATCACCACCCAAGCCATAGCCGACCGGATTGGCGTTACACAGGGCGCACTGTTCCGCCATTTCCCCGACAAGGAGGCGATCTGGCTCGCGGTCTTTGCATGGGTGCGCGAATCGCTCGGCGCGGTGCTCGACGCCGCGGTGGCGAAGGCGGATTCGCCGCTGTCACAACTGAAGCAGGCATTCCTCGCGCATGTGGCTTTCGTGGTCGCAAATCCGGGCGTTCCTCGCGTCCTGTTCCACGAACTGCAGTACCCCGGCGATTCGCCGGTGCGCGTCGCGGTGGGCACGATGATCGCGGGCTACAGCAAGCGCCTGGCGTTGCTCTTCACCCGCGCCAAGGCGGCCGGCGAGTTGCCCGCCAACCTCGATGTCACCCTCGCACCCGCACTGTTCATCGGCGCTGTGCAAGGACTTCTCATCCAATCCGCACTCACGGGTGACGAGGCGGCGATGATGAAGCGTGCTCGACAACTGTTCCCGCTGCTCCTCGACGGGTATCGCGGGCGGAGCAGACCGTGAACCTGCGCTCAGGCCGCAGGGCCGTGCTGATCGCCGCCGGCGTCGGCGGCGCGCTTTTGCTCGGCTGGCTCGTGACGAGCCAGGGGCCGCTGGCACCGGCCAGGGTCACGGTCGCGAAGGTCGAACGGGGTCCGCTGATGGCCAGCACATTCGGCATCGGTACGGTCGAGGCGCGCCGCAGCTACGCGCTTGGTCCGACGGTCGCGAGCCGCGTCTTGCGCGTGCTCGTCGACCAGGGTGATGTCGTCAAGGCGGGCCAGTTGCTGGCCGAACTCGATCCGGTCGATCTGGAGGATCGCGTCGCCAGCGGGACCATTGCCGCGGAACGCGCGAGCAGCGCCATCCGCGCCGCGGAAGCCCAGCTCGCTGAAGCGCAGAGCCGCGCGCAAGTCGCGACCTCGAGCGCGCGTCGGTCGAACGAGCTGCGGGCGCAAGGCTTCGTAAGCCAGGAAGCCACCGACGCCAAAGGGCACGAAGCGAACGCGGCCAAGGCGGCCGTCGATGCGGCGGCCGCCCAACTGGCCGCCGCGCGGCGCGACCGCGAACGGGCGTTGTCCGATGTTGCGGGCGTCGGCAAGCTGCGCGCGCAGGCGCGGCTCGCGAGTCCGGTCGACGGCGTGGTCAGCGCGCGGCTGGTCGAGCCCGGAACCACAATCGTCGCCGGCCAGGCGGTGGTGCAGGTGATTGACCCGGCAACCCTGTGGATCCGGGCACGGATCGACCAGAGCCAGGCGGGCAGCGTGCGGGTGGGACAGGCCGCGGAGATCGTGCTGCGCTCGGACGCGAAGCGCGTCTATCGCGGGGCGGTCCAGCGCGTCGACTGGGTCAGCGATGCGGTGACCGAGGAACGGATCGTCAACGTCGGATTCGCCGCGCGGCCCGATGGAATTTCGGTGGGCGAGCTCGTCGAGGTGACGATCCGCACCGCGGAGCTCCACGATGTGCTTTCGGTTCCGGCGGCGGCGGTGAAGCGCCTCGATCGCCAGGACGGCGTCTGGCAATTCGCCGAAGGCCGCGTTGCGTTCCGCCAGGTAAAAGTGGGCATCACCACGCTCGATGGGCGCAGCCAGATTGTCGATGGCCTGAACGTGGGCGATGAGGTCGTCGTGCACAGCGAACAAATCCTGAAGCCGGACGCCAAGGTCAAGATCGTTCCCGAGATCGTCCGCGCCAGTCCATGATCAATCTCGCCGGCCGCGACATCCTCCATGGCTGGGGCAAGTTCGTCTTCACCGGCATGGGACTGGGGTTGCTCATCGGCGTCACGTTGTCGATGGCGGGGATCTACCGCGGATTGGTGGACGATGGAAAAGTGCTGCTCCAGAACGGTGGCGCCGACCTCTGGGTCGTGCAGCGCGACACGCTCGGTCCCTATGCCGAGCCCTCGAACGTGCGCGACGACGCGTACCGGGCGCTTCTTGGCGTGCGGGGCGTCGCGGAGGCCGGCAACGTCACCTACCTGACGATGCAGATCGCGCATGCGGGCGGTGACGTGCGGGTGATGCTCGTCGGCTTCGAGCCGGGGCACCCGGGCGAGCCTGGCTACCTCGTGGCCGGGCGTCCGATCACGCGCTCGCACTACGAGGCGATCGCCGATGTCAGGACCGGGTTCCGGCTCGACGAACGCATCCGTATCCGGCGACACGAGTACACGGTCGTCGGCTTGACCCGCCGCATGGTGTCCTCCGGGGGCGACCCCATGGTCTTCGTTCCGTTGCAGGATGCGCAGGAAGTGCAGTTCCTCAAGGACAACGATGCCCTGCTCAACGAGCGGGCGCGGACCGCCGCCAATCCGGCATTCAACCGGCCCGGCGTGCCGGGACTGCTCGAGGCCGTGCAGGCGAGCCAGGCCAGCAGTCGCACGGTGAACGTCGTCATGCTACGGCTCGCGCCGGGCGCCGACGAAACGGTCGTCGCGCGCGAGATCAGGCGCTGGAAGCATCTGGAAGCGTACACGCGGACCGACATGGACGAAATTCTCGTCGCCAAGCTGATCGCCACGTCGGCCAGGCAGATCTTCATGTTCCTCGTCATCCTCGCCGTGGTCAGCGCCGCCATCGTCGCTTTCATCATCTACACGATGACGCTGAACAAGGTGCGCGAGATTGCCGTGCTCAAGCTGATCGGGGCGCGCAACCGCACCATCGCCGGGATGATCCTGCAGCAGGCGCTCGGCCTTGGCATCATCGGCTTCATCGTCGGCAAGACCGTGGCCACGCTGTGGGCGCCGATCTTCCCGAAGTACGTGTTGCTGCTCCCGGGAGACGCGGTGCTGGGTGCGGTGCTGGTGCTGGCGATATGCGCGCTGGCCAGCGTCGTTGCCATCCGTGCCGCGCTCCGTGTCGATCCGGCAACGGCGATCGGTGGCTAGATGCATCCGGCGATCGAAATCAGGGGCCTTACCAAGCGCTATGGCGTGGGCGACGCGGCGGTCGATGCGCTGAAGGGCGTGGACATGATCGTCCAACCCGGCGAGGTCGTGGGTCTGATCGGTCCCAGTGGCTCCGGCAAAAGCACGCTGCTGAAATGCCTAGGCGCCGTCATCGAGCCCACCTCCGGCCGCATGAAGCTCGCCGGGGAGACGATCTACGACAACGGCTGGAAGGTCACCGATTTGCGCGCGTTGCGGCGCGACCGCATCGGCTTCGTGTTCCAGGCGCCCTACCTCATCCCGTTTCTCGACGTCACCGACAACGTCGCGCTGTTGCCGATGTTGGCGGGTGCGTCCAACGGCAAGGCGCGCGACCGGGCGCGCGAGATGCTTGCAGCGCTTGATGTCGGTCATCGCGCGCAGGCGCAGGTGCCGGAGCTTTCAGGCGGCGAGCAGCAACGCGTCGCGATCGCCCGCGCGCTGGTCAACCAGCCGCCGATCATCCTCGCCGACGAGCCAACGGCGCCACTCGACAGCGAGCGGGCGCTGACCGTCGTCCGCATTCTGAACGAAATGGCGCAACGGTTCGCAACGGCCATCATCGTCGTCACGCATGATGAAAAAATCATCCCGACGTTCCAGCGGATCTACAACATCCGCGACGGGCGCACGTACGAGCAGGCAGGCGAGGCACACGCCGCCTGATCACGGTGCGCGATCGACTGCCTTACAATGGCAGTCGCGCCAAAGGGGCCGAGGGACGCGCCCCATGACGCGCAACTTCTTCAGGACATTTGACCATGGCACAAATAGCATTTCTCGGCACAGGCTTGCTTGGCAGCGCCTTC
>JBDTNR010000327.1:0-4562 GCA_039933655.1 Betaproteobacteria bacterium
CATGCCCAGCGTACGTTCCGCATCCGCGACCAGCCCGGCGATCGCCGCGAGGGTACCGTCATAGTCGCCCTGCGGCGTCGGCACGCGCCGGCGCAGCCGTTCGGCGCCGTCACCATCCAGCGCGATGATCTCGATCTTGGTGCCGCCCAGGTCGATTCCCAGTCGAATGCGTTGCGTCATCGAACGGTTCCTGTACAAGTGGAGCCAGTGCGCAGTGTGGTTGACCCCCCAACCACGATGCACGAATATTACAAACACCCGTCGACCGCAGCCTGAAGTCTTTCGACCAGCGCGGCCGACCGGCGGGAGACATACGCCATGCCCACACGCCCACGTCGCCTTGCGCTTGCCGCGCTCACCTGGTCCATCGCCGTTACGCCCTCGGTGGCGGCCGCGCAACAGCTCAACGTCATCTGCCCGGTACAGGCCGAATGGTGCACGCTCGCCGCCACCGAGTTCGAGAAGACGACCGGCATCAAGGTAGCGATGGTGCTGAAAGGTTCCGGCGAGTCGTTCGCGCAAATCTCCGCCGAGAAGGCGAATCCCAAGCTCGACCTCTGGTTCGGCGGCACCGGCGACCCGCACCTGCAGGCGGCCGAACTCGGCCTGCTCGAGGAATACAAATCGCCGCGCCTCCCGCAACTGCAGCCGTGGGCGCAGAAGCAGGCCGAGCAGTCGAAGTATCGCAGCGTCGGACTGTATCTCGGCGTGCTCGGCGTCGGCTACAACACCGAGCTGCTCGCCCGCAGGAAACTGGCCGCCCCGACCTGCTGGAAGGACCTGATCAAGCCGGAGTTCAGCAACGAGGTGCAGATGGCCAATCCGAACGCATCGGGCACCGCGTACACCGCCATCGCGACGATCGTGCAGGTATTCGGCGAGGAGGAGGCGTTCAAGTACCTGAAGGCGCTGCACCGGAACATCAACAACTACCCACGATCCGGCGTCGGGCCCATCAAGGCCGTCGCGCGCGGCGAGACGATCGCCAGCATCTCGTTCATCCACGACGTCGTGACCGAGGCGCAGGCGGGATTCCCCGTCAAGGGGGTCGCGCCCTGCGAGGGCACCGGCTACGAGATCGGCTCGATGTCGATCGTCAAGGGCGCGCGCAACCTCGACTCCGCGAAGAAGTTCTACGATTGGGCGCTGACCCCGCAGGCGCAGGCGCTTGCCGCGCAGGCGAAGCAATTCCAGATACCCTCCAACCGTGCCACGCCGGTGTCGCCGCTATCGCCGAAGACCGCGGACATCAAGCTCATCGACTACGATTTCGCGAAGTACGGCCAGTCCGCCGAGCGCAGGCGCCTACTGGAACGCTGGGACAAGGAAGTGGGCTCGATCGCCAAATGACCAACCGACGAGCCGCGCCGGCCCGGCGGTCCCCTGCCGCAACGAGGAGCACTGCACACCCATGATTCGCATCCTGTCCGTATTCGCGCTCGCCGTGCTGCCTGCGCTCGCGCATGCGCAGCTCAACATGTATTGCAGTTCCCCGAACACCGCCTGGTGCCAGGGTATGGCCGTCGGCTTCGAAAAATCGACGGGCACCAAGGTGTCCGTCGTGCAGAAGGCCACCGGCGAAATGCTGGCGCAGATCAAGGCCGAGAAAGCCAATCCCAAGGGCGACGTCTGGTGGGCGGGTCCCGCCGACAGTTATCTGCAGGCGGCCGAGGATGGCCTCCTCGAGGAATACCGGTCGCCGAACGTCACGCTCCTCTACGACTGGGCGCAGCGCATCACCAGCGTTTCGAAGGATCGCGTTGCGGGCGTCTACGGCGGCATCCTCGCGCTCGGCTACAACACCGAGATCGGCAACAAGAAGAAGCTTCCGGTGCCCAGGTGTTGGAAGGACCTCACCAATCCGGCGCTCAAGGGCGAGGTGATGTTCGGCAATCCCAATTCGTCCGGCACCGCGTACCTGATGGTGGCCTCGCTCGTGCAGATCATGGGCGAGGACGAGGCATTCCGGTACATGGTGGACGTCAATGGCAATGTCACGAGCTACGCGCGCTCCGGCATCGGGCCGATGACGGCCGTTACGCGCGGCGAGGTCTATCTGGGCAGCACGGTGCTGCACGGCGTCATCAACGAGATCGTCCGCGGCTTTCCGGTCCTGCCGGTGCTACCGTGCGAAGGCGTCGGGTACGAGGTCGGTTCGATGGCCATCATCAAGGGCACGCGCAACCTCGATGCCGCGAAGAAATTCTACGACTGGGCGCTGACCGCCGACGCGCAGCGGATCGGGCTCGACGTGAAGGAATTCGCCATTCCCACCAATCGCAGCGTCCCGCTGCCGCCGCAGGTGCCGAAGCTCACCGAGGTCAAGGTCATCGACTACGACTTCGCGAAGTACGGCGCGAGCGAAACCCGCAAGCGCCTGCTCGAGCGCTGGGAAAGGGAAGTCAACGCCGCCCCGCGATGAAGGGTGGACGCCGCGTCCTGCTGGCGTGGCTGGCGGTGGGCACGGTGGGTTTCGCGCTCCTGCCGTGGTACGCGCTGCAGGATTCAGTGCTCGGCGTCGCGTGGCTGCGGCGGTGGACCGCGGCCGAGAACGCGCCGGCGCTGATCCAGGTCTTCGCCTACGACCGGCCTTGGCTCGCGCCGCTGCTGCTCCTGCTCCTCGCCGGCGTCACGCTGCTGGCGCCGACACTCGACCGCCGCGCGCGTGGCAACGGATTGCTCGTCATCGGTAGCGTTGGTTTCGCCTATCTGCTCGCGCAAGGCTTCGTCATCGGCCCGGCGGGTTGGTCGCAGGCGGGACTCGCCGACACGCTCGGTCCGGTCGCCGGGCAGTACGGCATGGGCCTGGGCGCATGCCTCGTGGCGACCACATTCGCGATGATCGGCGCCCTCGGATTGGCCGAGCGTGGCTACTTCAAGGGGGATGCGTTCGTGGCCGGGAGCGTGGTGGTCGTCGCCGTGCTCGTCGCCGTGTTCACGTTCTTCCCGGTCTTCAAGATCCTGACCCAGGCGCTGCAGGACAACGACAGCGTCTATTCGTTGTCGGCGTTCACGACGCGGCTCACCACCGAAAAGATATGGGGCATCTCCTGCGTCACCGGCAACACCCGTTGCGGCGTCGCGTGGAACACGCTGCTGCTTGCGTTCCTCTGCGCCTCCGGCTGCACGGCGCTCGGACTCGCGTTCGCGCTGATCGCCACCCGCACGCGGTTTCCGTACAAGCGCGGCCTGCGCGTCCTGTCAGTGCTGCCGATCATCACGCCGCCGTTCGTCATCGGCCTCAGCCTCATCCTTCTGTTCGGGCGTTCCGGACTCGTCAACCAGTTCCTCGAATGGGCGTTCGGCATCGAGCCCACCCGCTGGATCTATGGCATGCAGGGCGTGCTCGTCAGCCAGATTTTCGCGTTCACGCCGATCGCCTTCCTCGTACTGATCGGCGTCGTCGAAGGCGTGTCGCCGTCGATGGAGGAAGCGGCGCAGACGTTGCGCGCGAACCGGTGGAGGACGTTCGTCGACGTCTCGCTGCCGCTGATGCGTCCGGGTCTCGCCAACGCCTTCCTGATCAGCTTCATCGAATCGATCGCCGATTTCGGCAACCCCATCCTGCTCGGCGGCAACTTCGGCGTGCTGTCGACCGAGATCTTCTTCTCGGTCGTTGGCGCGCAGCTCGACCAGGGCCGCGCGGCAACGCTGGGGATCGTCCTGCTCGTTTTCGCGCTCGGCGCCTTCCTCGTCCAGCGTCGCGTGCTCGGCGGCAAGGTCTACACGGCGATGGCGGGCAAGGGCGACGGCGGCCTGGCGATCCCGCTGCCCGACGGCGTGCGTCGCGTCTGCTATGGCATCGCGTTGCCATGGGCGGCCATGACCGTCGTGATCTATGCGATGGCGCTCGTCGGCGGCTTTGTCGAGACCTGGGGCCGCGACTACACGCCGACGCTCAAGCATTATGTCAAGGCCTTCGGGCTCGAGTGGGGGCCGCATGGCCTCATCTGGGCCGGCGCCGCATGGAGCTCGTTCTGGACGACGGTCAAGCTGTCGGCGATCGCCGCGCCGATCACGGCGGGCCTGGGCATCCTGACGGCCTACCTGCTGATGCGCCAGAAGTTCGTGGGCCAGGGTGCATTCGAGTTCGGCACGATGCTTTCGTTCGCGATTCCGGGTACCGTGATCGGCGTGTCGTACATCCTCGCCTTCAACGTCCCACCGATCGAGATCACCGGCACGGCGATCATCCTCGTCGTCTGCAACGTGTTCCGCAACATGCCGGTGGGCGTGCGCGCGGGCATGGCGTCGATGGCGCAGATCGACGGGAGTCTGGACGAGGCGTCGAACACGCTCGGCGCGCGTGGCATGACCACGCTGCGCCGCATCCTCCTGCCGCTGCTCAAGCCCGCCGTGGTAGCGGCGCTGGTCTACAGCTTCGTGCGCGCGATGACCACTGTTTCCGCCGTGATCTTCCTCGTCTCCGCCGAGTACGAATGGGCGACGACCTACATCATCAATCGCGTCGTCAACGGCGACTATGGCGTCGCGATCGCCTACAGCTCGGTGCTGATCGTGCTGATGCTCGTCGTCATCTGGCTGATCCAGCGGCTGGTCGG
>JBDTNR010000328.1:0-4546 GCA_039933655.1 Betaproteobacteria bacterium
AACAGCACGGTGAGCAGCAACGCGATGTAGCAGGCAGGCGCGACGACCGCGCAGAAGCCGACGATGACGGCGGTGATCTCGCTGCCCTGCAGCCACATCCGGATGGCGCCGCCCGACAGCGTGGTGGTCGCTTCGCGCCCCTCGGCGTTGAGGCTCATCAGCGGCGTGACGTTGGCGATGACGAGCACGATCGCCGCGGCCAGCGCGAGGGCGAGCGGGCGATCGAGCGGATCGGCGGGTGCCGTCGCCAGCAATTGATTGCAGCGCGCGCAGCGCGCCTTGCCACCGGGGGTGAGCACGGGAATGCGCTGCAGCAGATCGCAACCGCGGCACGCTACCGATTCCACGGTCATCCGTCCTGTGTCAGGCGCGATCGGACACGCGTTCGCCCAGCAGCCCCGACGGCCGGAAGACGAGGACGGCGATCAGCACCAGGAACGCGAACACGTCCTGGTAGTTGGAGCCGAACAGCGTGACGTGGTCGTCGGTCGCGCAGCGCAGCGCGAGCACGTCCGACCATCCCGCGAGGTTGCACAGGTTGGTGAAGTCGCCGACATAGCCCGCGCCCAGCGCCTCGATGACGCCCAGCAGCAGCCCGCCGAGCATCGCGCCCGCGAGGTTGCCGATGCCGCCGAGCACCGCCGCCGAGAAGGCCTTGAGCCCGAGAATGAAGCCCATCTGGTAGTGCGCGATGCCGTAGTAGCTGCCGACCATAACGCCGGCCACGGCGCCGAGTGCGGCGCCGATGACGAACGTCAGCGAGATCACGCGGTTGATGTCGATGCCCATCAGGCCCGCCACCTGCTGGTTCTGTGCGGTGGCGCGCATCGCGATGCCGAGCTTGGTCTTGTACACGAGCAGCAGCAGGAGGCCCATCATTGCGAACGAGCCGCCGATGATCGCAATCTGCACGTTGGTGATCGTCGCGCCGTTCGGTGAATCGGTGATGTGATACGGCACCGTCGCCATGACCTGCGGATACGGCATCGGGTTGCGGCTCCAGATGATGAGCGCCAGATGCTGCAGGATGATCGACAGGCCGATCGCCGTGATCAGCGGCGCGAGGCGCGGCGCTCGGCGCAATGGCCGATACGCGACGCGCTCGAGCGTGTAGCCGACCGCCATGCATGCGGGAATCGCGGCGAACAGTCCGCAGAGGACGATCGCGATCGGCGGCAGCCCGGTGTTGGCGCCGGCCAGCGCGACGATCACCGTGTAGGCCGTCATTGCGCCGATCATCACCACCTCGCCATGCGCGAAGTTGATGAGCTGGATGATGCCGTACACCATCGTGTAGCCGAGCGCGACGATCGCGTAGACGCTGCCCAGTGTCAGTCCGTTGATCATTTGCTGCAGGAAGGTATCCAGAGCGTCCTCTTTAGTTCTTGTATGCGCGCGGTACCGGATTGTCGTCCCTTCGCCCGCGCTACGGCAAGCGCCGCGCGACCCGCCGCTCCTCGTGCGGGCAGCTTGAAGGTCGGGAATCGGGTTCCGTCGACGGGCGGAGCGAATTTAGGGTCAGACTCGAATTTCCCGACACGGCTCGCCGGGTCTCTGCCCTGCAAGGAAATTCGAGTCTGACCCGCATTTCGCTTGACTCTCATTGCGCTCACTCCACCAGAAAAAACGGCGCCCGAAGGCGCCGTTTTTCCTGAAGCGATAACGATCACTTCTTCGGTGCCGGCTCCGGTGCCGCCGGCATGGCCGGTGCGGGCGCCATCGCGGGCGCCGCCGCTGCCGGAGCCGCCGTTGCCTTCATGAAGTCGGCGAACGCCATGCTCTTGCCGCCTTGCACGACGCCGACCGGAACGACCTTGCCGTCCTTCAGCGTGAAGATCGTGACCTCGGCGTTCTTGCGATCGCCCTTGTCGTCGAACTCGATCTTGCCGGTCGCGCCGTTCATGCTGATCTTCTGCAGCTCGGGCAGATACTTCGCCGGATCCGCAGAGTCGGCCTTCTGCATCGCCGCGATCAGCAGGTTCGCCGCATCGTATGTGTACGGCGCGTATTGCTTGATCTCGCCGTACTTGCCGGTGAAGGTGGTCACGAACTCTTTGCCGGCGGCTTCCACCGGGAGGCCGGCCTGCGAGCAGATGAGGCCTTCGGCCGCACCGCCGGCGAGCTTGGCCATTTCCGCCGTGCACGCGCCGTCGCCGAAGGAAAACACGCTCTTGATGCCGAGCTCGCGGGCCTGCTTCAGCATCGGGCCACCGGTGGCGTCCATGCCGCCGTAGAAGACCGCGTCCGGCGCCTTGCCCTTCATCTTGGTCAGGATCGCCTTGAAGTCGGTGGCCTTGTCGTTGGTCTTTTCGCGCGCCACGATCTGGATGCCGGCCGCCTTGAGCGATTTCTCGACCTCGTTGGCCAGGCCTTCGCCATACGCGGTGGCATCGTCGGCGATCGCGACTTTCTTGACCTTCATGCCGGCGAGATACGAGCCGACGGCGGGGCCCTGCTGGTCGTCGCGGGCGACGACGCGGAAGATGTTCTTGAAGCCCTGCTCGGTCAGCTTCGGGTTGGTCGCCGAGCCCGAGATCATCGGGATGTTGGCTTGGTTGTACACCGCCGAGGCCGGGATCGTGACACCCGAATTCAGGTGGCCGACGACGCCGGCAACCTTCGCGTCCGCGAACTTCTGGGCGATCGTGGGGCCGAGCTTCGGGTCGGCCTGGTCGTCTTCGGGCATTAGCTCGAACTTGACCTTCTTGCCGCCGAGCTTGATGCCCTTGGCGTTGGCCTGGTCGAGCGCCAGGCGCACGCCGTTTTCGTTGTCCTTGCCGAGGTGCGCGATGCCGCCGGTCAGCGGACCGGCATGGCCGACCTTCACGATGACGACTTCTTCGACCGGGGCCGTGGCCTTCGGGGCTTCCGCAGCCTTCTTGGGCTCTTCCTTGCCGCAGCCGTACAGGGTGACAAGCGCGGCCGCGACGAGCGTCAGGCCGAGCTGTTTGGTCATGATCATGGGGTGCTCTCCGAGAGGCAATGAGGGGAATCGAAAGTGGAACGGGAAACAGAATATTATTGCCTCCCGCCGAAGGGGTGTCAATCGGCTCCTTTGGATGCCCCCGCCGGCGCGCCGGCGGGGGCGCTTCGTCGGGTTCCCCGACAGTTCGTCGCATGCGAGTTGCTCGAACGGGCGTACGGCGGCCACAATACCGCCCTTCCTGCCGCGTGCGACCGGCGGGAATCCAAACAGCAGGCACGCCGCATCCAAACAGGGTCGACGGTGTCGATGAGGGGTCGCCGGACCAACCGGGTCTGGCCGGCGCCGATAGGGAGAGGTCATGGGAGTGCGCATTACGCGGCGGCGAGTCATCGTCGCCCTGGTCGTGTTGCTGCTGGCGGGGGGTCTGGCGACCGCCATAGGCGTACGAATCGCCAAGAAGGCAGAGGAGGGGCGCGACAACCAGAAGGGCGCCCCCGTCACTCTGGAGTTCGGTCCGGCTGACTTGGCCTCCGTCGAATCCACTACGCTGCATCGCTGGCTCCCGGTATCGGGAACCATGCAGCCGGTGCACCAGGCGACGGTCAAGGCCAAGGTCTCGGGCGATATCCGCCACATCACCGTGCGCGAAGGCGATACCGTGCACGCCGGGCAGATGCTCGTTCGCGTCGACACCGCCGACCTCGATGCCAGGCTGATCGAGCGCCAGGGCCAGCTCGAGTCGGCCCGCGCGCAACTGGCGCTTGCCGAAAAGACGCTTGCCACCAACCAGAAGCTGCTGAAGCAGAATTTCATCTCGCAGACGGCATTCGACAGTTCCGAGTCGAACATGAACGTGACACGCGGTAGCGTGAAGTCGGCGGAAGCCCAGGTGCGGATCGCGCAGAACGCACTCAAGGATTCGGTCGCCACCGCGCCGCTGTCCGGCATCGTCGCCAAGCGGCACGTGCAGCCGGGCGAGAAGGTCGCGTTCGACATGCCGCTCGTCACGGTGGTCGACTTGAAGGAAATCGAGCTGCAGGCCATGGTGCCCGCCATCGACATTCCGGAACTGAAGGCCGGGATGACGGTCGATCTCGCCGTCGACGGCTTCGGCGAGCGCACGTTCACCGGACGCATCGAGCGCATCAATCCGGCCACGGAACCGGGCACGCGCGCCATCCTCGTGTTCGTCGGCATTCCCAACCCGAAAATGGAATTGCGCGGCGGCATGTTCGCCACTGGCCGCATCGCATTGGCGGCAAGTGCGCCGGTGACGTCGCTGCCGCAAGGCGCAGTCCGCACCGAAGCCGGGCAGACGTTCGTCTGGGCGATCGAGGACGGGAAGCTCGTCAAACGGATGATCGTCATCGGCCGCCGCGACGAGGAATCCGGCCGTATCGAAATCAAGACGGCGCTGCCGGCCACGATGAAGGTACTGGCGGCGCGGTTCGAGAACCTGAAGGAGGGGGCGCCGGCGCTCGTCAAGGCGCCGGATGCCGTGCCGCCGAAGGCGAGCGCGACCGCGGGCGCCAAGGCGGCCGCGTCCTGACCCGATCGGCCGTTGCCCGAAGCGCCGCCGATCTCTCATCGGCGCTCGATGCGCCGCCGCCGGAACCACGC
>JBDTNR010000329.1:0-4541 GCA_039933655.1 Betaproteobacteria bacterium
CCGCTGGCTGGTCGACACCGGTGTGCTTGCACGTGATGGATACGGCCGCGCCTACAGGCCCGGGACGCCGCGGCCCGGCATCGCCGCCGCCTTGGCGCTGCTTGCGCCATGCGACGCGGCGACACAGGTGGCCGACGCCCGCGCGCAGGACGCGCTGCGGCGCGGCGCGCGCAAGGCGCAGTGGGCGAAGGTTGGGGCCAACGCCGAAAATGCCTGAAGCGAGCCATCGTTTCCCGCTCATGGATGGGCTCACCGCGAGGCGCAAACCGCCGCGGGGCCTGACCGCCGTCGCCGGCCGCCCGCGCCTCTCGCCGGAAAACTGGTAATGTCGAACGCACTGCGCATCGGCGGGACGTTCGCATACGTGAGCGCCGCCGACGCTGCACCCGCGACGCAGGCATTCTGCGGGCGCGCCACCGGAGCCTTTTGCAATGAAGCGCGAAAACATCATGTCGGGTGCACCGTGGGAGCCGATCGTCGGCTATTCGCGCGCGGTTCGTGTAGGCAGCCACGTGTACGTGTCGGGAACGACGGCGACCGACGCGAACGGCGCCATCGTCGGCGTCGGCGACGCGTACGCGCAGACGCAGCAGATCCTCGCCAATCTCAAGTCCGCGCTCGAACGCGCCGGCGCGCGCGTGGAGGATGTCGTCCGCACGCGCATTTTCCTCACTGATATCAGCCAATGGGAAACCGTGGGCCGCGCGCATGGCGAGTTGTTCGGCGCGATCCGTCCCGCGTGCTCGATGGTCGAGGTGGCGAGGCTCATCGCGCCCGAGATGCTGGTGGAAATCGAGGCGGATGCCGTCATCGGCGCCGGGGCGGCGTGAGCGCGGCGCGCACGCCGCCGCCGCGCGGCCTCGCGCCGAAGCCGGTTTTCCTGTCGCGCGTCTGGCGGTCGATGGCGCTTGCGCTGCTGCTGATCGCCGGAACGCTCGCCGTCGGAACGTTCGGCTACCACGTCATCGACCGTTTCGACTGGCTGGATGCCTTCCACCAGTCGGCGATGCTGCTGGCCGGCATGGGGCCCGTCAAGGACATCGACACCGTCGCCGGCAAGCTCTTCGACAGCTTCTACGCACTGTTCTGCGCGCTGGTGCTGCTCGGCGCCGCGGGCGTCCTGTTCACGCCGCTGATCCACCGGATCCTGCACCGCTTCCATCTCGAAGATGCCGGACCCGGCCACTGACGCGGCGTGGATGGACGAGGCGCTGGCGCTCGCCCGCGAGGCCGCGGCGCGCGGCGAGGTGCCGGTGGGGGCCATCGTCGTTCGCGATGGCGTGGTGATCGGACGCGGTGGCAACGCGCCGATCGCCGACAGCGATCCCACCGCCCACGCGGAAATGGAGGCGTTGCGCGACGCCGCGCGCGCTCTGTCCAACTACCGGCTGGTCGGCTGCGCGCTGTTCACGACACTCGAGCCGTGCGCGATGTGTGCCGGCGCCATCCTGCATTCGCGCATTGCGCGGGTCGTGTTCGGCGCATCAGATCCGAAATCGGGCGTGTGCGGATCGGTGATCGACCTCTTCGCCGAACCGCGGCTCAATCATCATGCCCATGTCACCGGCGGCGTGCGCGGCGACGAATGCGGCAGGCTGCTGTCCGAGTTCTTCGCGGCGCGCCGCCGCGGAACGGGGGTCGTATGAGCGGCGCCGGGCCGTCCCCAGCCGCGAATGGCGCCCCCTTGGGGGGCAGCGCCGCGGCGAGAGGCGCCAGCGTGGGGGTCCCATGACCGGCGTTCGCCCGCACGGCGTTGGCTTCTACGCGCCGTCGGGCTTCGCGCTCGATCCGGCGGCGGTCGACCGGGCGGTGGCGCGCCTCGAGGCGATGGGGGAGCGCGTGATCGTCGACCCGACCTGCCGGACACGGTGGCAGCGGTTTGCCGCCACCGATGACGAACGGCTCGCGGCCGTGCAGCGCATGGCGAGCGATCCGCGCGTCGACCTTGCAATCACGCTGCGCGGCGGCTACGGCTGGACGCGACTGTTGCCTCGACTGGATTTCGGGGCACTCGCGGCTGCGGGCAAGCTGTGGCTCGGCTACAGCGACTTCACCGCATTCCAGCTGGCGGCGCTCGCGCACGCCGGAATGAAGTCGTTCGCAGGGCCGGTCGCGTCCGGCGACTTCGGCGCGGTCACGCCGTCGGCGTTCACGTTCGATCATTGCTTCGGGCTGCTCGACCAATCGCGCTACGAAGTCGGCTGCGCGCTGGAGGGGCCCGATGTAGCGTGCGCGGGCACGCTGTGGGGCGGCAACCTGGCGATGGTGGCACACCTGGCCGGCACGCCGCATTTCCCCGACGTCGACGGCGGCATCCTGTTCGTCGAGGACGTCGGCGAGACGCCGTACCGGGTGGAACGGATGCTCTACCAGTTGCATCACGCGGGGATCCTCGCGCGGCAACGCGCGATCCTGCTCGGCCGGTTCACTGAAGGCGCACTGTCAGTCAACGACGGCGGCTACGACATGGACGGCGCGATTGCGCAGATCCGCAGCGTCTGCGCGACGCCGATCCTGTCGGGCCTGCCGTTCGGCCACGTCCCGGACAAGCTGACGCTGCCCGTCGGCGGCCGGTGCGAGCTGACGGTACGTGCGGGCGCGGCCTCCCTCGTGTTCTCCGACTATGGCCGCTGAGCAGAATCACGCGTTCGCGTTGCGCGTCGTCGACTGGGTGGGTGGCGAACCCAGTTTGCGTGCGGTGCGCATCGCGGTGTTCGTTGTCGAGCAGAACATTCCGGAAGAGCTCGAATGGGACGAGTTCGACGCGGTGAGCGTCCATGCGCTGGCCGAGGACGAAGCGGGGACGCCGGTCGGCTGCGGCCGCCTGCTGCCGGACGGGCACATCGGACGGATGGCGGTGCTGTCCGATTGGCGAGGGCGAGGTGTTGGCGCCGCGTTACTCGTGAATTTGATCGAACTCGCCCGCGCGCGCGGCGATGCACGCGTGCGGCTGCACGCACAGACGCAGGCGATGCCGTTCTACGCGAAGTTCGGATTCGCGCCCGTGGGTGCCGAGTTCAGCGAGGCCGGCATCGCGCACTGGACGATGGAACGCGTGTTCGACTGAAAAAACCCGCGCGATCCGGGCCGTGCGCTGGACGGCGGTCGCCGGAGCTCCTTCGGCCGTTACGCCGGCGACGCATCAGGCTTTCAGCCGTCGAGTCTTTCGAGCTCCGGTTGCACGAGATCGAACGCCTCGATCACTTCGCCGCTCGGCATGCCCGCCGCGTCGAACGTCCTCTCGTGGAAACGGGCACGGCCGTCGTGGTCGATCGTGAACACCGTCGAGCAGCGCGTGCCGTACGCATCGCTGACAATGAACGGCGACGACAGCAGGCGCTCGCGATCCAGCGTCACGCCGGTCGACGGCAGCAGCGCGTCGGGCGCCTGCGCACGATCGGCGAGCGCGGCGAACAGCGGCGCCGTATCGGCGTCGCCGGCGGCCGCCCACGCCGCGACGCGCTGGCGCGTGAGCGCGAGCTTGGGCCACGGCGTATCGAGCAGCGCATTCGACAAGCCATGGACGCCGGCCGCCATGTCGACGGGGCCTGCGCCGCGATTCGACATCCAGATCGCGCCATGGAAATCGCCGGCCAGCAGGTTGAACCCGTTGTAGCGATGGGCTGACCCGCGGACGTCGTCGGCGGCGGCCCTGGGATTGGCCGGAGCGTTCAGCACGCGCGGCACGAGTTCGCCGCGCGACCGTGCCCCGGCGTCGTTGCCCGCCCCGTCGCGGACATTGGTCACCAGCGCCCAGCGTCCATCGCGACGCGCGCCGAGCCACGTGCCGCCGGCAGCCAGATCGCGGCCGGCAACGATATCGATGAATGGCGGCGCCGTGCCCCAGGTCGCCCGCGCCGCGGCGCGCGCGTGGAACTCGTCGCGGTTGGTGGCGACGACCAATGCGTAGCGCGGATGCGCGGCGAGCGCGATGACGGCGAGACACATCGAAGGCGAGCCGTCAGGCCGGGGCGACGAAGGGTTCGGTGTGGCGCGTGCCGGCTTCGGTCCAGCGCGCGACGTCGTGGCGCGCCGCCGCGGCGGCCAGTTCCTGCTCGAAGCGCGCCGTGTCGGCCACGTGTTCGTAGATTTCCATCCACGTCCGCGGATCGTCGCGCCGCACCAGCACCCGTCCGGTCACGCCGGCGTTGCGGTAGACGTCCTGCATCAGGGCCGTGACGGCTGCCTGCGCGCCGGCATGGTCGCCGTGCACGCGATACCAGACGTAATAGTGAGTCACGGCCGCCATCCTGGCACGCATGGACCGATCTAAAGCTTGGGCCGGTTCGGCGCCGCCGGCGGCGGCACGATGTACGGCAGTGCGCGCGGCGAAAGCGGCGGACCGTCGGCGGCGGCCAGATGCAGCCCGGCGTCCTCCAGCGCCGCCCATTGCACGACGGCCAGCAGGTCGCTGCCTCCGCCGGGCGCGGCGGCGGCGTTGACGACGGTGCCGCAGGCCTGATCTGCGAACGTCGCCGAAAAGATCGGCGTGGCCGGCGCCGGTGGGGGCGCTTCGACGTGGAAGGCGAGCAGGCGCTCCT
>JBDTNR010000330.1:0-4535 GCA_039933655.1 Betaproteobacteria bacterium
TCATCGACGCGCGCATCGAGCAGTTCGACCGCGAGACGAAGGCGCCGCGCAAGGTGTTCGACACGATTGCCGATTTCGCGGCCAACGCCGGCGTCGTCCTCGGTGATCGATCCGTACGTCCCGCCGGGACCGACCTGCGGTGGGTGGGCGCGATCCTGGAAAGGAACGGCATCGTCGAGGAGACTGGCCTCGCGGCGGGCGTGCTCAATCATCCGGCCGCCGGTATTGCGTGGCTCGCCAACAAGCTTGCCCCCTACGGCGAATCGCTCGCGGCCGGCGAGATCGTGCTCGCGGGCTCGTTCACGCGGCCGGCGACGGCCGTGGCAGGCGATGCGTTCCGCGCTGACTATGGGCCGCTCGGCGTCATCGAATTCCGTTTCGTCTGACGGGAAAGGGACATCATGAGCGCCTCACTGCAGGCCGGGACTCCCGCCGCCGGGTACTCCGCCGACGAATGGCGCGCGCGCGTGCAGCTCGCCACCGCGTACCGGATCTTCGACATGCTCGGCTGGACCGAGCTCATCTACAACCATATTTCGCTGCGGGTGCCCGGGCCGGACCGGCACTTCCTCATCAATCCGTTCGGGCTGCACTACAGTGAAGTGACGGCGTCCAACCTCGTTAAGATCGACCTCGCCGGCAACATCGTCGGCGCCTCCGACTGGCCGATCAATCCGGCCGGCTTCACGCCGCACGCGACGATTCACGCCAACATCGCGGACGCGCATTGCGTCATGCACACGCACACGACGGCGGGCATGGCGGTGGCCTGCCTGGAGGACGGGCTGTCGATGAGCAATTTCTACTCGGCGCAACTCCACGGCAAGCTCGCCTATCACGACTTCGAAGGCATCACCGTGCACGGCGACGAGGGACCGCGGCTCGCGCGGAACATCGGCGACCGGCCCGCCGTCATCCTGCGCAATCACGGCCTGCTCGCGTGGGGCGCCAGCGTGCCGCGCGCGTTCGCGATCCTGTGGCTGCTGCAGCGCGCCTGCGAAATCCAGCTTGCCACGCTGTCGATGGGCTCGCCCAGGCTGATTCCGGAGGACATCCAGCGCAAATGCACGGCGGACTCGCTGCAGTTCAGTCCACGTTTTGGCGCCGGCCAGGACGTGTTCGACGCGCTGACGCGGATGGTCGATCGTATCGATTCGGGTTACCGCAACTAGCGACCCGACCTTCGCTGCCGCCACCCCGGCGCCCCTCCGCCGGCGATGGACGGGCCCGCTTCGCGAGCAGCGGCCACCTGGGGACGGGCGCGGCTTCATGATGCGGCGGCCGCTGCCCGAACCCCCGCCACCCGGACGTCACGCTACACTTCGCAAGTGTCCGCACGCTTAGCCTCGATGTTCGCGCAATCGTTCGGTTCGTCGCCGCTGCGCCACGCGCGCTTTCGCGCGTTCTACTTCGCGTCGATCGGCGTGGCGCTCGGCTATACGATGCAGGCGACGTTGGCCGCCTGGCTGATGGCGACGATGACGCCATCACCGCTGATGGTCGCGCTCGTGCAGACGGCCAGCACCGCGCCCGCCATCATCGTCGGCCTGGTCGCGGGAGCGCTGTCCGACATCGTCGAGCGGCGCCGCGTCATCCTCGCGACCCAGCTGCTGTTCGTGATCGGCACCGTCGTGCTGGGGGTGGCGACGATCTTCGACGTCATGGCGCCGTGGGCGCTGCTGCTGCTGACGGCGATCATCGGCATCGGTTTCACGTTCTATATGCCGGCGCAGCAGGCGAGCATCAACGACCTGGTCGAGCGCCTGGACGTCCCGCAGGCGGTGGCGCTGGGCGCCGTCGCGATGAACGTCTCGCGCGCCATCGGGCCGGCGCTCGCCGGCGCGCTGGCGGCATGGATCGGCTCGGGCAGCGCTTTCCTGGCCAGCGCCGTGTTCTTCGCGGGAATGGTGTTCGTCGTCCGCCGCTGGCCGCACCAGCCGCCCGCGTTGCCCGGCGTGCCCGAGACGCTGATCACGGGTATCGCGAGCGGCCTGCGCTTCGTTCGCCATTCGACGCCGATGCGCGCGATCATCCTGCGCAATCTCATCTATTCGCTTTGCGCAAGCTCGCTGTGGGCGCTGTTGCCGGTGATCGCACGCGACCAGCTTGGACTGGGTGCCGGTGGCTTCGGACTGCTGTTCGGCAGTTTCGGCGCAGGCGCCGTCGTCGGCGCGCTCAACGTCACGAGGCAGCTCAGGAAGCACTCGCTGCAGCGGGTGGTGCTGGCGGCGTCGCTGCTATGGGTGATCTCGACGACGCTCGTGGCAGCGACGGAGCTGACGGCACTCGCGCTCATCGGCGCGTTCGGCGCGGGTGCGTCGTGGGTCGGCGTGTTCGCAAGCCTGGGCGCCGGTACGCAGAGCGCCGCGCCGGCTTGGGTGCGCGCGCGCGCGGTCGCGATGTCGTTCGTGACGGTGCAGGCGAGCCTCGCGCTGGGCAGCGTCGTCTGGGGCGTGCTTGCAACCTGGCAGGGGACGCGCATCGCGTTGCTGGCGTCGACGACCTCACTGCTGGTATTGCTTTTTGTCTATCGCAAGGTGCGGGTGCGCCTCGGTGGCGACAAGGACATCATGCCGGGCGCGCAGCTGCCGGAACTCGGCCTTCCGGTCGAGCCGCAACCCGACGACGGGCCGGTGCTGATCCAGATCGAGTACCGGGTCGACGCCGACAAGCGCAACGCGTTTCTGCGCGCCGTGCACGCGGTCGGGCCGGTGCGCCGGCGCAACGGCGCCAACAGCTGGCGCGTGTTTCGTGACGTTGCGGAAGAGGGTCTCTTCGTGGAGCGCTACATCATCAGCTCCTGGGCCGAGTACGTACGGTTGCGCGCACGGATGACGATCGCGGACCGGCAGGTGGCGGACGACGTGAGCCGCTACCAGCGCGAGGGCGTGCCGCTCCGCGTCTCGCGCCTGCTGGGCATCGACCTTCCCGATGGCCGCATCTCCGTGCCCGCGCCGCCCCGGGATTAGCACAGCGGCGGTTGCCTTTACGCGCCGGCCGTGACGCAGCATTTTCATGCGGGTTTAGCGCGGGCGCGGCACCGATCCGCCGACACGCGATAATAGCGCCAGTGGCCGCGCCGCCGCTCCTCCCATCACCCGGAAACCATTCCATGCGTATTTTCAATTTCAGCGCCGGCCCTGCCGTCCTTCCGGAAGAAGTTCTGCACATTGCCGCCGGCGAAATGCTCGACTGGCACGGCAGCGGGATGTCTGTGATGGAGATGAGCCATCGCGGGAAGGAATTCATCAGCATCGCCGACGAGACGGAAGCTGACCTGCGGACGCTGCTGGCGATTCCGGCCAGCTACAAGGTGCTGTTCCTGCAGGGCGGCGCGATCGGCGAGAACGCGATCGTGCCGATGAACCTGTTCGCCGGCCGCACCGTCGCCGATTACGTGCATACGGGCGAATGGTCGAAGAAGTCGATCAAGGAGGCGAAGAAGTACGGCACCGTCAACGTCGCGGCCTCTTCGGAGGACCAGTCGTTCACGTACATCCCTGACCGTGCGACGTGGCGGCTCACGCCCGGCGCCGCCTATGTTCACATCTGCTCGAACGAGACGATCGGCGGCGTCGAGTACCAGTGGACGCCCGACACCGGCGACGTGCCGCTGGTCGCCGACATGTCGTCGCACATCCTGTCGCGCGTCATCGACGTCGCGAAGTACGGCGTCATCTACGGCGGCGCGCAGAAGAACATCGGCCCGGCCGGCCTGACAATCGTCATCGTCCGCGACGACCTGCTCGATCGAGCGCTGCCGATCACGCCGTCGGCGTTCCACTGGAAGGAGCAGGCGGCGGCCGACTCGATGCTGAACACGCCGCCGACGTATGCGATCTACATCGCCGGACTCGTCTTCAAGTGGCTGCTGGCGCAGGGCGGTGTGCCGGCCATCGAGCAGAAGAACATCGCGAAGGCGAAGCTCCTCTACGATTGCCTCGATGCCAGCGGCTTCTACGGGAGCCCGGTGCGCAAGCAGGATCGCTCGCGGATGAACGTGCCGTTCAAGCTGCCCGATGCCGCGCTGGACGAGGCGTTCCTGAAGGGTGCGAAGGACCACGGGATGGTGCAACTGAAGGGTCACCGCGCGGTGGGCGGCATGCGCGCGTCGATCTACAACGCGATGCCGCTGGCCGGCGTCGAGGCGCTGGTCGCGTACATGCAGGGCTTCGAGAAGCAGCATGGATAGCGCGCTCCCTCGCTTCCAGATCCTGACACTCAACCAGGTCTCGAGCCACGGCCTGCATCGGCTGCCCGGTGCGCGCTACGCGGTTGGCAAGGGTATCGAGCGGCCGGATGCCATCCTGCTGCGTTCGCACGACATGCACGCGATGGCGATTCCGACGAGCGTGAAGGCGATCGGCCGCGCAGGCGCCGGCACCAACAACATCCCGGTCGCCGAAATGTCGAAGCGCGGCGTGCCGGTGTTCAATGCGCCCGGCGCCAACGCCAACGCCGTGAAGGAGCTCGTGCTGGCGGCGCTGCTGATGGCCGCGCGCAACCTGATCCCGGCGCTCGACTACGTCGCCCGC
>JBDTNR010000331.1:0-4530 GCA_039933655.1 Betaproteobacteria bacterium
AGGATGGCCATTGAGTTGACCACAGCATGGACGTCCGCCAGCGCGACGTCCCAGGATCCCGCGGTGGTCGTGCAGCTGCTATGGGAATTCGTGTACGCCGACGCCAGTCCGCTCGAGGAACACCTGATCCGCAAGCTCGCCGACCTGCTCTACATCGAGCACCACGACTGCATCAGCGCGAAGCTCGAGGCACGCGACGCGACCGCGCGCCGCGCGTGACGACGCCCGCGCCACGCGCCGGGGTGGTGGCCGCTGTCGGATTGACGCTAAGATACAAGCCGATTTCGGCCGCCGGATCGCCCGCTCATGAACTGGTTTCACACCTTGTCGTCGTCGGAACTCGCCGTCGCCGTCGTCGTGTTGACGATGGTCACGGCGCTCATGGGATTGGCGCTCACCGCGCGGCACGTGCGCGCGACGACGCTGCACCGGCAGCTCGACAATGGCGCGATCGCTGGACTGCTGGCCGCGCTGATCGGCATTTACGCGATTGCGGCGGGCCTGACCGCGGTGGCCGTCTGGAGCAACACCGGTGACGCCGCCGCCGACGTGGGCCGGGAAGCCGCGGCCATCACCGTGCTCTATCACGACCTGGGCGGTTACCCGCAACCCGAGCAGAACAAGGCGAAGCAGGCGCTGATCGCCTATACCGAGTACGTGATCAGCCAGGAATGGCCGCTGCATCAGAAGGGCGAAGCCCCCAGCGGCACGCTGAATGCCATCGTCGATGCGCAGCAGGTGATGTTCGCGTTCGAGCCTGCCACGGAAGGCCAGAAGATCATCCACGCGCAGGTGCTGCAGGCGTACAGCAAGCTGATCGAGGCGCGGCGGATGCGGCTGCAGGCGGTCACCGATACCGCGCTGCCCGGCGAACTGTGGGTGGTCGTGATTCTGCTCGGCGTGATCGCGATCTCCTCGTGCTTCCTGTTGCGCGTCGACAGCTTCGCCATGCACGCCATCATCACGATCCTGGTCGCCTCGCCGATCGCGCTGATCCTCTATTTCATCGCGGTGACCGACCGCCCGTTCCAGGGCGGCGTCAGCGTGTCGCCCGAGCCGTACCGCGCGGTGCTGGAGAGCATCATGATTCCGGAGCTCGAGCAGCGCAGGTGACACGGCGCCCCCTTGGGCGACGCGGCGCGGTCGACATCGAGGCGGACACGCGCAGCCAATGTCCGCGGTACCGGCGGACGGACGGCGACCGCCGCCGTCCGCCGTTACGGGCGACTACAGCTTGTTCTCGTGACAGGCGTCGCAACGCACCGGCGCCCCGCGCTGCAGCGTGATGGTCTTGTTGCCGTCGTCATCGGCGCGCAGCGTGCGCGTGGCCGCGACGCGCGAGAGCGGCGTTCCCTCGCCATGCAGGCCGTGGCATGTGCGGCAACTGTCACGGTTCTTCTCCGCGAGCTGCTTGTGATTCGCCGTCCAATTCGTGTCGTTGACCGGATGCATGCCATGCGGCCCGTTGAGCGTGAGTCCGAGCGAACCCGCCGCGTGGCAGGTCGTGCATTCGACCAGCGTACCGCTGTGTCCCTGCAGCTGCAGCGCAGCGATATTGTCGTTGGCATTCGGATTCGGGTTCGGCCACTCGGCATGCGTGCCGCCGTGGCAGCCCTGGCATGCCACGCCGCCATGACCAATCGAAAGCCGGTACAGCTTCTGGTTCTCGGCGAAGCGGGATGCCGGCGCGTCGATGAGCTTGACGGAGGCCGCGGTCGCGCTGGACTTGGTGAACGCCAACAGATTGCGAATGCCATCCGCCGCGACGATATGGTCGGCGCGATTCATCGCCGTTACGCTCTTCGCATCGCCGACGTGGCACGACTGGCATTTCGGTTCCACCGCCCACGGTACGCGTTTGGTCAGGTCGGCGCCGGTGCCGCCCGGGAAGCCCGCGGTGAAATCGTTCCCTACCTGCTTCATGTCGCCGTGGCAATCCTGGCAGACGACGCCGCCCGCGCCCATGGCGCCGCGCAGGCACTTGGTCTCTTTGCCGGGGTGGCACTGGTAACACGTCTGGTCCAGGATTGCGGTTTGCACGGCCAGCGTACGTCCCGCGCTTTTGGGCAACGGCATGGTCGGGAACAGGTCGGCGTACTGGCCATGCGTGAAGTGCATGGCGCGCGACATCGAGATATGGCGCGTCTGCTGGCGGCCGTCGACGCCGACGGCTGGCTCGTCGACGGGGCCCACATGCGCGAGGTCGAGCGCCGGCGAGTAGTGGCACTGCGAGCACTGGATCGCGCGGCGCCGGTCGAGGCAGGACGCTTCCGTGCCTGCCGCGCAAGGCGTGGCGGCGCCGGTCGCACTCGACGTGTACCTCGTACCCCACTTCGCATCGTGCAGGCGGAGGATATTGATCTTCGCGGCGTTGTTGACCTTGTCGGGTCCCGGTGCGCTGCCTTCCAGCGCGATCGGCCAGGGCGCGCCGTTCGCATACTTGGTGACCTTCGCGAACACGGTCGCCACGCCGTCGACGCCGTTGTGGCAATTGCGGCAATCGGCCTCCGATGCCACCGGCAGCACGATGTCCAGGCTGGCCTTGATGTTGGCGGCCTTGGTTGGGTCCGCGCCTTTGGCCACCGCCTGCACGCGCATCAACGGATAGGGATTCGTGCGGCCGGCGTCGTCCACTGGCAGGATCGGAATGCCGTCGGCCGCGAACCAGTTGGCATTCGTCACCACGGTGCCGAACGGAAAGCCGGCGAAGAACGGCACGCTTGCGTCGAAGCGCGCGAATTTCTGCGGGATGTTGCCTGGACTCGGCATCTTCTGCTGCGCCGGAGCGAGCGCGGGCAGCTTGACGGGGTCCGGTACCGGCAACCCGGTCTCGACGGGAATCGGCGCGAAGAGGTCGAGTACCGCGCCGGGGTACAGCGACCGATACGCGAGCCCGCCCAGCGTTGCGGCACTGCCGTTGGGCAATGTCGCGGACGCCCAGAAATTGCTCTTGGTGCCGACAGGCGCGAGATTGCTGGTGGTGTTGATCGAACCGGCCCCGGCGGGGTCCACGGAACTCGACGTGGCGCGATAGGAAACGTCGGCATCCGCACCCGACAGCAGCCTGGGTTTGGCGGTCGATGTGCCCGTCTGCACGACCTGCGCGCGGACGACGTTGAACGGCGGCAGGATGCTGAAAATCTGATAGTCGAGGTCGGCGCAGTGCATGCCGAGGTCGTTGGACGCAAGCACGCGCCACGGCAGCGTCGAGGTTCCGGGCGGTGGCGGTGCGGTGGCTCCGGTCACCGTGACCGCTACCGTGACCTTGTGCTCCCGATCACTCACGTTGACCTTCGTCTGGCCGGACGCGACCCCGGTGATCGTGATCGTGTTGCCGGCGTAGGCGGCGGTCGCGATCGACGTCGACGCCGATGCCACCCTGACCGTGCCCTTGGCGCCGGAGACCGTTACCTTGGCCTGCGCGCCGGCGGACAGCGAAACCGCGCTGGCGGAGACCTTGAGTTCGTCGGCATGCGCAAGCGGCAGTTGCACGAGCATTCCGCAACAGGCCGCCAGGATCATTCGGTGATAGTTCCGCATCGATGTCTCCTGTTCGTCGTCCCGACGCCGTCGCGGTGCCGTATGCAGCGCGCATCCCGAGGACGCTGCGATACCGGCGCAGCGTTCCTGTCCGTACGCGGCATCGAGCAGCCCCACGCTACGCACGCATTCTGAAAGGACGCTGAAAATCGGGAGCCGGATTTGATATCCAGGGCCTTGGCGCCAATGCGCGAACAACCGGGCAGACCCCGGGGGCTCGCGGGCAACAGGTTGATCGCGGCATTGACCTGCGTCTAGGCGCCGTCCGCGCGTCTGTCGTAGGCTGCGACGATGCGAGTACTACTGGTCGAGGACGACCCGGCACTCGGGGCGGCGATACGCGACTACCTGAAGCGGGAATCGTATGCGGTGGATTGGGTGACGCACCTCGCCGCCGCGCGCGCCTGCCTGCCCGGTGATTACAAGGTCGTCGTGCTGGATCTGGGCCTTCCCGACGGCGACGGTCTCGCGCTGCTGCCGCTTCCGCGTCGGCAAGCGCAACCGCCTTCGGTGCTGATCCTCACGGCACGAGACCGCTTGTCCGATCGCATCCGGGGGCTCGATGCCGGTGCCGATGACTACCTGGTCAAGCCCTTCGACCTTCCGGAACTCGCCGCCCGCATGCGCGCACTCGCGCGACGCCGCGCCGGGAGGAACTCGCCGCAGATCGAACTGGGTGCGCTCACGATCGACCCGGCGTCGTGCGAAGTGCGGCTGGCCGGCAACGCGGTCGAACTCACCGCGCACGAATACGCGCTGGTCGTCGCGTTCGCCGAACATCCACGGCATATCCTGAGCCGGGGACAGCTCGAAAGCGCGCTCTACTCGCTCGACAGCGGCGCGCAGAGCAACGTCGTCGAGGTCTACATTTCGCGGCTGCGCCGCAAGCTCGGCCCTGCCGCCATCCGCACCGTGCGCGGCTTCGGCTACCAATGGGGCGTCGCGGGTTCGGAACCGCACGCGGCGGCCGAATGACGTTGCGTCGGTCGG
>JBDTNR010000332.1:0-4530 GCA_039933655.1 Betaproteobacteria bacterium
ACGCTCGCTGCCCCCCGCGGGGGCGCAACGTTCGCGTGGGACGGCCCGGCGCGAACGCCGAGGAAGCTCGACTGACATGACGCTCAAGAACGTCACCAACGAGGCGAAGCTGCTGCTGATCGGCATCCCGGTGCTGATCTGGACGATGCTGCCGATCTATCACCTGTTCCTGTTCGCCATTTCGCCGAAGGAATCGGCGCTGGGCGGGCAGTTGTGGCCGGACCATCCGACGCTGCAGAATTTCCGCATCGTCTTCCGCGAGCAGCACCACTATCTCGACCATTTCTGGCTGCAGATGTGGAACTCGCTGATCATCGCCGTCGCGGTCGGCGTGCTGACGCTGGTCGTTGCCACGTGCGCCGCGTTTGCCATCAGTCGCCTCAAGGTGCGCGGCGGCCGCCTGATGATGAATCTCGCGCTGTTCACCTATTTCATCCCGGCGGCGTTTCTCGCCGTGCCGATGTACAAGACCATGGGCGTCTACGGGCTGTTGAACAACCAGTGGGCGCTGATACTCGCGATGGTGACGATCGCCGCGCCGTACTCGATCTGGGTGCTGAAGCAGGCGTCTGACAAGCTTCCGCTCGAACTCGACGAGGCCGCGAAAATGGATGGCGCCTCGCCCTTGCAGCTCTTCCGCCTTGTCTACCTGCCGCTGATGACGCCGTCGCTGGTCGCTGTCGGCACGTACGCGCTGCTGCTCGCGTGGAACGAATACCTGTACGCGTTCCTGCTCCTGTCCAACGATCGCGACATCACGCTGGGCGTCGCGCTCGGCAACTTCCTGGCGGCCGACGATTCGCCGTGGGAACTGCTGATGACGACCGGCCTCATCTATGCGCTTCCGCCGGCGGCGATCTACTACACGTTCAAGCGGTACATGGTCGGCGGCCTGACCGCCGGCGCGGTGAAGAGTTGAACCCCGCCAATCAACGTGGGCGGCACGGCGTGTTCCTCGGCGCCTTTCGCGTTTCCTTGTGAGCGAAAAATGGCAACGGTAGCATTCAACAACATCGAGAAATCGTTCGGCACCACGAAGGTGCTCCACGGCGTCAGCTTCGACATCAAGGACGGCGAGTTCGTCGTGCTGGTGGGCCCGTCCGGCTGCGGCAAGTCGACGCTGCTGCGGATGCTGGCCGGTCTCGAGGAAATTACCGGCGGCACGATCGACATCGACGGCAAGGTGGTCAACGACGTGGAGTCGAAGGACCGCGACATCGCGATGGTGTTCCAGAGCTACGCGCTGTACCCGCACATGACGGTGGCCGACAACATGGCGTTTTCGCTCAAGCTGCGGCGTGCCGATCCGAAGATGATGGCGCAGCGAGTCGCGCACGCGTCGAAGATCCTGAACCTCGACCCGTACCTCGCGCGCTTTCCGCGCGAACTCTCCGGCGGCCAGCGGCAGCGGGTGGCGATGGGTCGGGCGATCGTCCGCGATCCCAAGGTGTTCCTGTTCGACGAGCCGCTGTCCAATCTCGACGCCAAGCTGCGCGTGGCGATGCGCGCGGAGATCAAGGCGCTGCACCAGCGGCTGAAGACGACGACGGTCTATGTCACGCACGACCAGGTCGAGGCGATGACCATGGCCGATCGCATCGTCGTCATGCACGACGGCCGCATCGAACAGATCGGCGCACCGCTCGAACTCTACGACCATCCGGACAATCTCTTCGTCGCGCAGTTCATCGGGTCACCGGCGATGAATGTTGTCAACGGCAAGATCAAGCGCGCGAATGGCACCGCCTGCGTCGACATGGGCGACGGTGTCGCCTGGCCACTACATTCCAGCCCCGGCACCGACGGCCAGGACGTCGCCTATGGCGTGCGTCCCGGCGACCTCACGCTGACGAGTCCCACGGCGAACGACGCCGTCGTCGGCGAGATCGTCGTCGTCGAGCCGACAGGCGCCGAGACCGAGTTGCTGATTCAGGCGGGCCACGCGCAGCTGATCCTCGTCACGCACGGCAGGCCCGACGTCAATCCCGGCGACCTCGTCGGCCTCGCCGTCACGCCGGGCAAGGTCCATGTGTTCGACCAGGCCACCGGCGCGCGCCTTGCCGCCTGAAACAGGGCCGGAGACGCTTTCGCCATCCGGACATGAATCTGCGACGGGTGATCCGTCGTGGTCTGTCTTCTGATCCTGCATTCCCCCTTCGCTTTCCTTCGCTAATCAAGTCCACTTCCCGCCATGAGCAAAAAATCCCCGAAAAAGAAGCAGACGCTGCGCTCCCGCACATGGTTCGACAGCCACGACCGCGACGCGCTCGTCCACCGCTCCTGGATGAAGAACCAGGGCATTCCCAACGACCAGTTCGACGGCCGGCCCGTCATCGGCATTTGCAACACCTGGTCGCAGGCGACACCCTGCAACGCGCATTTCCGCGAACTCGCGCAGCACGTGCGCGACGGCATCCTCGATGCGGGCGGCTTTCCGATCGAGTTCCCGGTGATGAGCCTGGGTGAAACGCTGATGCGCCCGACCACGATGCTGTTCCGCAACCAGACGGCGATGGACGTCGAGGAATCGATCCGCGCCAATCCGTTCGACGGCGTCGTTTTGATGATGGGCTGCGACAAGACCACACCCGCGTTGCTGATGGGCGCGGCGTCGTGCGACCTGCCGACGATCGGCATCTCCGGCGGGCCGATGCTGAACGGCAAGTTCCGCGGCGAGGACATCGGCTCCGGCACGCACGTCTGGAAATTCACGGAGATGCTGAAGACCGGCGAGATGAAAATCGGCGACATGGTCGAGGTTGAGTCGTGCATGTCGCGCTCGGCCGGCCACTGCATGACGATGGGCACGGCGTCGACGATGGCGTCGATGGTCGAGGCGCTGGGCATGGGGCTGCCGACCAACGCCGCCATTCCGGCGGTCGATTCGCGCCGGCGCGTGCTGGCGCGGATGGCCGGCCGGCGCATCGTCGAAATGGTGCACGAGGACTTGAGGATGTCGCAGATCCTGACCAAGGACGCGTTCGAGAACGCGATCATGGTCAACGGCGCCATCGGCGGTTCGACCAACGCCGTCGTCCATCTGCTCGCGATCGCGGGTCGCATGGGAGTCAAGCTGACGCTCGACGACTGGGACCGCCTCGGCCGCGAAATGCCGTGCCTCGTCAACCTGCAGCCGTCGGGCAAGTACCTGATGGAGGACTTTTACTACGCCGGCGGCCTGCCGGTTGTCATCCGGGAGATCGGCAAGTTCCTCCACAGAAAGGCGCTGACCGTCAACGGCAAGACGATCTGGGAAAACTCGAAGGACGCCGTCAACTACAACGAGGACGTCGTCACGCCTCTCAAGAAGCCGTTCAAGCCGATCGGCGGCATCGCGGTGCTGCGCGGCAATCTCGCGCCCGACGGCTGCGTGATCAAGCCGTCGGCCGCCACCCCCAAGCTGATGAAGCACAAAGGCAAGGCAGTGGTGTTCGAGGATGTCGACGACCTGCACAAGCGCATCGACGACCCGAAGCTCGTCGTCGATCCGACCAGCGTGCTGGTGCTGAAGAACTGCGGGCCGAAAGGCTATCCTGGCTTTCCCGAGGTGGGCAACTTCGCGCTGCCGGCCAAGATCCTGAAGCAGGGCGTCACCGACATGATCCGCATTTCCGACGCGCGGATGTCGGGCACCGCGTATGGCACGGTCGTGCTGCATACGGCGCCCGAGGCGGCGGCGGGCGGACCGCTCGCGCTGGTGCGCAACGGCGACCTGATCGAGATCGACGTCGGCAAGCGCCGTATTCACCTGCACGTCTCCGACGAGGAGCTCGCGCAGCGCAAGCTCAAATGGAAGCCGTTGCCGCCGCACGCGACGCGCGGCTGGGTCAAGCTTTACTGCGACACGGTGATGCAGGCGGACAAGGGGGTCGACCTTGATTTCCTCGTCGGCAAGTCAGGCTCGAAGGTCGGCAAGGTGTCGCACTGACGGCAGGCAAGTGGGCACGGGTCGCGCATGCGATCCCGCGCCTACTTCTGCTTCTGGTAAAACCCGTCGAACGCGGTCTTCCACGTCACGCCGCGGTCCGTGGACGTTTCCCACAGCTGGCGCACGCGCCCGTCGGGCAGCGCCTGCCACGTGATCCGGTTCATGCCCGCGTCGGGGCTCGTCCCCGCAGCGGGCGCCGCGCTGACGAGCACCATCCGGCCGTCGCTGAAACCCCCTTCCAGTTTGAGCAGGCCGCCCGAGTTGTCGACCCAGGTCTGGTGCCAGCGCTTGCGCTCGGCGTCGTAGATGTTGAAGCTCGATCCGGTCACGCCGCCGTGCCCGCTCCAGCTCTCGAACAGCACGCAGCCCTTGTGCAGCGTGGTGATCTGGTTGTGGCCGACGACCTTGCCGGCGGGATCGCGTACCTCCCAATCGCCGAGCCAGAAGTCGAACTGCCGATGCTCGGCGACGGAGCACGGCGGTGGCGCCGGCGCTTTCGGCGCGTCGGCGGCGGCGGCGTGTCTGCCGGGAACGAGCACGAGAATCGACAGGCAAAGCAGCAGGCGGCGGGCCTTCATCGGCGGATCGCTTTTGTGGGCGAT
>JBDTNR010000333.1:0-4509 GCA_039933655.1 Betaproteobacteria bacterium
GGTCGCCGGAGCGGGCATTTTCGCGGCACCCGCAATGGTCCGGAGTGCGAGCGCCCAAATACACCGGACGCCCATTAGCGGCATGGGTGGCGGAATGACGGGCGGGCTGGCCGCCAGACCATTGGCGGCTGCCGGACTCCCGCTGAAGCCATTGGCCATCCTGCCCAGCGCGAGCGGCCTGCCCAACGAGTTCCGCGCATCGCTGGTAGCGGCACCGTTTCGCGCGGCACTCGTCGCCGGCGCGTCCACGGAACTCTGGGGTTACAACGGCATGGCTCCGGGTCCGATCATCGAATTGCGCGAGGGGCAACGAGCGACTATCGAATTCATCAACGGACTTGCGCTCGAGAGCACCGTGCATTGGCACGGCCTCGCCGTACCCCCGGATCAGGATGGCAACCCGATGGATCCGGTTGCGCCGGGCGCCCGTCGCACATATTCGTTCGACGTACCGCCGGGAAGCGCCGGCACCTATTGGTACCACCCGCATGCACATCAGCTGGCGACCACCGAAGTCGCTCACGGTCTTGCCGCGCCACTGATCGTTCGGGCGGCGGACGACGCTCTGGAAGGAATGCCCGAGGTCACTTTGATGGTTACGTCCATAGCTCTGGACGCCTACGGGCAGGTAACGCCGGGTACTTCAGTTATGCGGCCAATGTCGGGTACAAGTACGACGTTCGGTGGCGGAAATCTGCTGGTCAATGGGCAAAGCGTCCCCGTTCACACCGTGCCACCTGGGACATCCGAGCGGTGGCGGATCATCAACGCCACTGCAGACCGCTATCTGCGTCTTGCCATCGACGGGCATCGGTTTGCCGTGGTCGGAACCGACGGTGGACTGTTGGGCGAACCGCTGGTCGGGCAGGTGGAATGTCTGCTCGCGCCTGCGCAAAGGGTGGAGATCGTCCTCACCGCCTCGAGCCAGAAATCGGCACGTTTCGCACTGCGCGATTTGGGATATCCAAATGACGGGATGTCGCGGGTCGGGGGCGAGTTGCTCACGGTGCGGACGACTACCGATGCGGTGACTCCCCCCGTTCAGTTGCCCTCGGCGCTGCGCCCCATCGCCGACTTGGGCGTGGCCACGGTCCGGCAGCGAATCGTGCTTTCAACAGGTGGCATGGGCATGGGCATGAGCATGGGAGCCATGGGGCAATTCCTCATCAACGGCAAGTCATTTGCGATGGACCGCGTGGACGTTCAGACAGTCGTCGGCCGGGTAGAGCTTTGGGACTTCATCAATACGACGATGATGGATCACCCCATGCACATCCACGGCACACAGTTCCAGGTGCTGGGACAGACGATCGCAGGTGTTACCACGCCGGCGGACTATTTGGCGTGGCGAGATACGGTCAACGTTCCAGCGGGGACGACGGTCACGATCAAGACGCGCCAGACGATGCCAGGCAGGCGGATGTTCCACTGCCACCTCCTGCCGCATGAGGACGCAGGAATGATGGCGGTGCTGGGTGTGAGCCCGGCATAAGAACTGACGCGAGCACGGCCTTGTATCGCCAAAGTGTGCGTGTTCGGCGTCGAACCCAGGTTGCCAGATACCAAGGGCACCGCCGCGCGGGAGCGGTGCGGGAATGGGTCCCGCACAGTTCAGTGCAGATATGCAGAGTTCCGCACAAGCGTCTCGCGTGGGTTAATGAAGACGCTACAGTGATCGGATCGAATTCGTGATCAGCGTGGCGAGCCGGTACCGCGTGATGCGGTTGATCTGCATCAGGCACTCGGCGAACTCCGACTCGCGGTCGCTTTCGAGCCGCCGCGCGAACTCGCGGATGATGCCGGCGCGGTCATAGCCCTTGACGGCGAGGATGAACGGAAAGCCGAACTTGTCGTTGTAGCGCCGGTTGAGCTCGGTCAGGAACTCGTACTCCGCGGGCGAGCAATGCGCGAGGCCGGCGCCCGCCTGTTCCTGCGTCGAGTCGGCAGTGAGTTCGCCGCGCACCGCCGCGCGTCCCGCGAGTTCCGGGTGCGCGCGCAGCAGCGCCAGCTTTTCGTCCGCTGTCGCGTGGTCGACGGCCCCCACCATGGCCGCGTGCAGCGCGTCGAGGCCGGCGAACGGCCGTGCCGCGTACGCGCGGCGGGCGACCCACGGCGAATGCTCGAAGACGCCGCCCAGCAGCGCGACGAACGCGGACTCGTCCTGCGCGTTGATGTCGTCGATCGTCATGCGGCGACCTCCGCAGGCGGATGCACGGCCAGCCAGTGGCGCGCGATGTCGATCCGGCGCGCGATCCAGACGTCGTCGTGCCGCCGCACGTAGTCGAGGAACCGCGCCAGCGCCGCCGCACGCCCCGGCCGGCCGACGATCCGGCAGTGCAACCCGACCGACATCATTTTCGGCGCGTCGAGCCCGTCCGGATCGCCTTCGGCATGGAGGACGTCAAAGGAATCCTTGAGGTAGGCGAAGAACTGCTCGCCACTGTTGAAGCCCTGCGGCGTGGCAAAGCGCATGTCGTTGGCGTCGAGCGTGTAGGGCACCGTCAGCAGCGGCGTGATGCCCGCCTGCGTGCGCACCGGCATGTAGTACGGCAGGTCGTCGGCGTAGCTGTCGGCGAAGTAGGTGAAGCCGCCTTGCTCGACGACCAGCTGCCGCGTCTGCAGGCTGTCGCGACCGGTGTACCAGCCGTCGGGCGGACGGCCGGACAGCCGGGTGATCGTCTCGATCGCGAGTTGCATGTGCTCGCGCTCGACGTGCTCATCGACCTGCTGGTACGAGATCCAGCGCCAGCCATGGCTCGCGATCTCGTGCCCGTCGGCCATGAACGCGTCGACGACCGCGGGATTGCGCGCCAGCGCCATGCCGACACCGAACACCGTCAGCGGCAGCTGCCGCTCGCGGAACAGCCGCAGGATCCGCCAGACGCCCGCGCGCGAGCCGTATTCGTACAACGATTCCATCGACAGGTGCCGCGCCGGAAACGGCTGCGCGGCGACGATCTCCGACAGGAATGTCTCCGACGCGGGGTCGCCGTGCAGCACGTTGTTCTCGGCGCCTTCCTCGTAGTTCAGCACGAACTGGACGGCCACGCGCGCACGGCCCGGCCAGTGCGGATGCGGCGGCGTCGCGCCGTAGCCGGCCAGGTCGCGCGGATAGTCACGCTCGTGCGGCGCGTGCGCCGTCATCGTGCCGCACTCGCGCGCCGGGGCCTCAACTGCAAGGCCTCCGCGAGGTCGCTCGGGCGCTCTTCTGTCCAGTCGAGCGCGAGCCGTGCTTCGCAGGCCTCGAGATGCGCCTGCATCAGTCGCGCGGCGCGGCGCTCGTCGCGGGCGGCGATGGCATCGATCAGCTGCAGGTGTTCATCGGCGGAACATGCGGTCTGCCCGCTCGGCATGTACAGCGCCGTCATCAGCAGCGACTGCGTGACGAGTTCGTTGGCGTAGCGCAGTATCACCGGATTGCGCGCGAGTGCAATGAGCCGCCGGTGGAACTCGCCGGACAGCCGGATCCAGCCGCGCATGTCGCGCGCGCGGAATGCCAGGTCTTCCTGCCTGACGAGCGAGCGCAGGCTGTCGAGCTGGCGCGGCAGCGCGCGCGCGATCACGGCGGGCAGCGCCGCGCACTCGAGCATGCGGCGCGCCTCGAACACCGCGCGCGTCTCGTCGCGCGACGGACTCGCGATGCTGGCGCCATGGTTGGGCTTCAACTGGACGATGTGGTCGTGCGCGAGCCGCAGCAACGCCATGCGGACGATGGTGCGCGAGACACCGAAAAGCTCGACCAGGCTCGCCTCGGTCAGGCGCATGCCTGGCGCGAGCCTCTGGTCGAGCACGGCCGCGGCCACCGCGTCGTAGATCGGCTGTTCGGTGCCGCCCTGAATCGTTGTCGGATAGGATTGCATCGCTTTCCGGAACGCATACAATATCGCGAATCACTGTATACAATCGGGACGGCGCGCGCAACAGACCGCGGTTGCCAAAACCGTCCGCCTGGGAGACCGCCCGATGGGACGCCTGACCACCCATGTGCTCGACACGGCCACCGGCCGTCCGGGCGCCGGCATCAGAATCACGCTCTATCGCAACTTGGGCGAGCGCTATGCGCTCATCAAGGACGCGGTGACCAACGCCGACGGGCGCTGCGACGTGCCGCTGCTCGAAGGCGCGGCGTTCTCGCGCGGCCGCTACCGGCTGGTGTTCGCCGCCGGGGAGTACTTTGCGGCGGCGGGGGTGTCGCTGCCCGATCCGCCGTTCGTCGACGAGGTCGTCATTGACTTCGGCGTCGCCGATGCCGACACGCACTACCACGTGCCGCTGCTCGTTTCGGCGTGGAGCTATTCCACGTACCGCGGCAGCTAGCCGTGGAAGCCTATGCGCTCGACTGGGTGCAGCTGCTGATTCGCTGGGTCCACCTCATCACCGGGGTCGCGTGGATCGGCGCATCGTTCTACTTCGTCTTTCTGGACAACAGCCTGTTGCCGCCCAAGCGCCAGGAGGACATCGACGCTGGCATCGGCGGCGAGCTGTGGGCGATCCACGGCGGCGGTTTTT
>JBDTNR010000334.1:0-4506 GCA_039933655.1 Betaproteobacteria bacterium
TTCACGCGCCGCCCCCGATGCGACCCAGCTACGCCCGAGCCTTGCCCCGCGCCTGGCGCCAGACCGCCGGCATGTTCGTCGCGCTGGGCGACCCGCACCGGCAACGCATCGTGCTGATGTTCGACCCCGGCGAGCGGCTCACCGTCGGGCAGATCGTCGCCGCGTCCACGCTGTCGCGATCCGCGGTCGCGCACCATCTGAAGGTCCTGCGCGAGGCAGGGGTGCTGCATGCGGAGAAGATCGGCCGTGAGGTCTGGTACGAAACCGACGCGCAAGCCGTGCGTCATGCGCTGGCCGCCGTCCTCGTCTACCTGGACGAACACGGAGCCGACGCGTGAAGCGCCGCGCTTTCCTGGGCGCCGCCGCGGCGATGCTCGCCGGCTGCGATTTCTCGGTGGCCGATGGCCTGTTCAACGCGTGCGCCGCCCGCACGCCCGAACGCCTGCGCACGCACGCGCTGGTGGCCGCCGCGTGGCACGGCATCGACGCGCAGCTCGTGTGGGACGCCCATTGCCACGTCTTCGGCAATGGCGACTCCGGTGCCGGGCTCTGGTTCAACCCCGGGATGGAGCGAATCTGGAAGCCGCAGCAGTTCGTGCAGCGGCTCTTCTATCTGAACGCCGGCTGCGCCCATGATGCTCCCGGCAAGGTGGACGCCAGCGTCGTCGACCGGTTGCTCAACCAGTGCGAAGCGATGCCAGCGGGCTTCCGCGCGCTGCTGTTCGCGTTCGACTGGGCGCGCGACGATGCGGGGCGTCCGGCACCCGAGCGCTCGACGTTCCATGTGTCGGACGACTACGCGGCCGGTCTCGCCGCGCGCCATCCGCAGCACTTCGAATGGGCGGCGTCGATCCATCCCTACGATCCGCAGGCGCTCGATCGGCTCGATTCGGCGGTGGCGCGCGGCGCGCGCGCCGTCAAATGGCTGCCCACGGCACAGAACATCGATCCCGCGTCGGCGCGCTGCGATCGCTTTTATGCGAGGCTCGCGGAACTTCGCCTGCCGCTGATCACGCATGCCGGCGACGAACGCGCGGTGCAGGCGCATGGCGAGGACCTCGGCAATCCGCTGAAGCTGCGGCGGCCGCTCGGCGCCGGCGTGCGCGTGATCGTCGCGCATTGCGCGTCGCTGGGGGTGGGGCGCGATCTCGACCGGGGCGGTTCGGCGGTCGCGGCGAACTTCGAGATGTTTGCGCGACTGATGGACGATCCCCAGTACGGGCCCACGCTGGCGGGCGACCTGTCGGCCGTGACGCAGGGGAACCGGATGGACGTCGTCGCCACGCTGCTCGAACGCCGCGACTGGCACTCGCGGCTGCTGAACGGCTCCGACTACCCCCTGCCGGGCGTCCTGCCGCTCGTGTGGCTGCCGGCGCTCGTGGAGCGCGGATTGCTGGCCGCCACCGCCGTGGAGCCGCTGAAGGAGCTCCGCGATCACAACGTGCTGCTGTTCGATTTCGTGCTGAAGCGCAGTCTCGTGAATAATGGCGCGGGTTTCGCTCGCTCGGTGTTCGAGACCCGGCCGTACTTCCTTCTCACCGTCTAGGCGTTCATGCCCAAGCACAGCCAGTACGACCTGCTCCGCGAGAAGCGTTTCGCGCCATTTTTCTGGACGCAGTTCCTGGGCGCCGGCAACGACAACATCTACAAGAACGCGCTGATCATCTTCGTCGCCTATCATGCGGCGTCGAACGCGACGCTCGACGCCAACACGCTCGTCAACCTCGCCGCCGGGGTCTTCATCCTGCCGTTCGTACTGCTGTCGGCGTCCGCCGGACAGCTCGCCGACAAGTACGAGAAGTCCCGGCTCATCCGCTACATCAAGGTGCTGGAGATCGCGATCATGATGATCGGCACCGTCGGCTTCTGGCGGCACGACCTCGTCCTGCTGTTCGTCGCGCTCGCGCTGATGGGCGTGCACTCGACGCTGTTCGGTCCGGTCAAGTACGCGATCCTGCCGCAGCACCTGCGGCCCGAGGAACTGATCGGCGGCAACGGGCTGGTGGAGATGGGCACCTTCGTCGCCATCCTGATCGGCACCATCGTCGGCGGCGTGCTGGTGGCGATTCCGGCCGTCGGTCCCGTGCTGGCCGGTGCCACCGCCATCGCCGTGGCCGTCGCCGGCTGGCTGGTGAGCCGCGCCATTCCCGAGACGCCGGCGGTGGCGCCGGACCTGAAGCTCAACTGGAACCCGTTCACGGAGACGTGGAAGAACATCCGCTTCGCGTACGGCAACCGGATCGTCTGGCTGTCGATGCTCGGGATCTCGTGGTTCTGGTTCTACGGCGCCACGTTCCTGACGCAGTTTCCGAACTTCGCCAAGGAAATTCTGGGCGGCGACGAGCACGTCGTCACGCTGCTGCTGGCGCTCTTTTCCCTCGGCATCGGCGCCGGTTCGCTGCTGTGCGAGCGGCTGTCGGGACACAAGGTGGAGATCGGCCTCGTGCCATTTGGGTCGATCGGCCTCACGGTGTTCGCCGTGGACCTGTGGTTCGCGACGGGATCGATGCACGCGACCGGCCAGTCTGGCGTCGTCTCCTTCCTGAGCGTGCCGGCGCACTGGCGCGTCGTGGCCGACCTGATGCTGATCGGTCTCTTCGGCGGCTTCTACATCGTGCCGCTGTATGCGTTGATCCAGGAGCGCTCGGAGCCGGCCTACCGGTCGCGGATCATCGCCGCCAACAACATCCTGAACGCCCTGTTCATGGTGGCGTCGGCGGGACTGGCCATCGCGCTTCTCTCCGCCGGTCTGTCGATCCCCTACCTGTTTCTCGTCACCGGCATCCTCAACGCCGTGGTCGCGCTGTACATCTACAAGCTCGTGCCCGAGTTCCTGATGCGCTTCCTCGCGTGGCTGCTGATCCACACAATGTACCGCGTGCACGAGGAAGGGCTCGACAACGTGCCGGAGACGGGCGGCTGCATCGTCGTCTGCAACCACGTGAGCTATGTCGACGCGATAGTCATCGCCGCGAGCGTGCGGCGGCCCATACGCTTCATCATGGACCACCGGATCTTTCGCGTGCCGCTGCTTAACTGGCTGTTCCGGACGATGCAGGCGATTCCCGTGGCGTCCGCACGCGAGGACGCGGCGCTGAAGGAGGCCGCGTTCGACACCGCCGCGAAGGCGCTGCGCGCCGGCGAAATCGTCGGCATCTTTCCCGAGGGTGCGCTCACCTCGGACGGTGAACTCAAGACGTTTCGTCCGGGTATCGAGCGGATGGTGAAGGAAACGCCGGTGCCGGTGGTGCCGATGGCGTTGCGCGGCCTGTGGGGCAGCTTTTTCAGCCGCTCGTACGAAGGCCGTGCGATGCGGCGCTGGCGCGGCGTGTTTTCGCGCATCGCGCTGGTCGTGGCTCCGCCCGTGCGTCCGGATGAGGTGACGCCGGAAGCGCTGGAGGCACACGTGCTCGCGCTGCGCGGCAACGTCCGTTGAAAGCCGCCGCGTTGGCGCATGATTCTCGCAACCCGCAAGGACCAACCATGATCGCGCTCGGCATCGTTATCGGATTCATTGTGGGCGCACTGGCGCTGGGATGGCCGGGTGGCATCGCGGGCGCCTTCGTCGGCTTCATCGTCATGCTCGCGTGGCGCTCGCGGGCGCAGGCACGCGTGCGACCAGCGCAGCGCATGCCGACTTCGCCTGCGGCATCGCCGGAACCTGCCGCCGTGGGCACGCCAGCGGCGCCGCCCACCGCCGCGCGGCTGGCCGCGATCGAGCAGAGGCTGGCCGTGCTCGAAGCGCGCGTCGGCGTCACATCCGCGCCCGTGGCGCCTGCCGCTGGCGCGGCATCGCCGCCGACCGTGGACGTCGCCGGGGCCGCGCCCGCAGAGGCGAGCGCGACCGCTACGCCGCCGTCGCGATCGGCGCTGCCGCTGCGGTCACCTTGGGAACGGGCGCCAGCGGACGCCAGCGAAGCCGCGCTGCCGGCGGGCTTCGTTCGCACGCCCGACGGCACGCTCGCGCCGGTACCAGCGCGGGTGCCCCCCATCGCGCCGATCGCACCGGCGGTGCCAAGGGCTGCGCCGGCGGCGCCGAACCCGCTGTGGGCATGGTTCACCGGCGGCAACGCGTTGACGCGCATCGGCGTCCTCGTGCTGTTCTTCGGCGTCGCGTTCCTGCTGCGCGAGTTCGCGCGGCTGGTCACCATTCCCATCGAGGCGAAGCTGCTGGGCGTGGCGCTGGTCGGTGGCGCGCTCGTCGCGCTGGGGCTGCGCCTCGCGCGCGCGCGTCCCGGCTACGGCCTGTCGCTCGAAGGCGCGGGCGCGGGCATCCTGTACCTGACGACGTTTGCCGCGTTCCGCCTGTACGACGTGCTGCCGGCGGTGCCGGCGTTCGCACTGCTGGTGGTGATCGCCGTGGGGACCGTGTGGCTCGCGATGCGCGCCGATTCGCAGGCGCTGGCCGCATTGGCGATCGCCGGCGGTTTTCTCGCGCCGTTCCTCGTCGCCACGTCGGCGGGCGCACCCGCCCGGCTGTTCGGCTATTTCGCGGTGCTCAACGCC
>JBDTNR010000335.1:0-4504 GCA_039933655.1 Betaproteobacteria bacterium
CTTCTTCGAGCCGCTTGACGATCACGCGGTCGTGCAGGGGACGCAGTTTCATAGTGGACACTCACTCCTGTGAATTTGATTGAAAACAGCTTGTTACCGAACAAATCTGGGGCGGATGCACGGCGCGGGATGCGCCCGGGTGCTCCGCCATTTGTCCGCCAGCCGCGGCGAAGGGGCTTGTTAGCACTCAATCGCTACGAGTGCTAATAGTACGGCCATGGGACAGGAAATTCAAGTCCCGATGCTCGGGCAGCCCGCCGAACATGGGAGCGTGAGCCCGGACCAGTCCCGGATGGAGGACCTCGGAGGTCGGCGGGCGGCCCCCCGCCGGGCATGGGCACCGGCGCCCGCGGTTGTCCCCCGGCGTCGCCGATCGCCGACAGTGCGAACGCGCGGCCGGCCAGGCTTCGCGGCGTCAGTCGGGCCGCTTCATCACCTCGCAGCGCTGTTCGCGGCGCCGCAACGACAGTACGCTATCGTCATGGCCACGAACATGATGAGCGATCCCAGGGTTTTCTTTGCCGCCGAACGAACGCTGCTCGCATGGGTCCGAACAGGCCTGACGATCATGGCGTTCGGCTTCGTCGTCGCGCGCTTCGGCCTCTTCCTGCGCCTGCTCGCCGTGCAGCAGGGGTCGGGGGCGATGGAGGCGGCATTGCACAATCATGTATCGAACGTGATCGGGATCGCGCTGGTCCTGATCGGCGTCTGCTGCATGATTCTGGGCGCGGTCCAGCACCGCAGCTATGTCGCGACACTGCCGCCGGCCGACGTGCCGCGTTCGCACGCTGCGGTCTACCCGATCTCGCTGTCGCTGGTCCTCGCGCTGCTGGGCATCGTGCTCGCCGTCTATCTCGCGTTCTAGAGTCGCTCGCGCGGCGGGCACGCCCTCGGTCTCCCCGCCACGCGGTGCAAGAGCGAGACGCCTGCGCGTCGGCCTCTCGCGGTCGATTCGCGTTTGCTCACCGCTCGTAAGTCCGTCCACCACAGGGGGCGCGACGGGATTACTTTGCGCACATACGTTTCCTGCGAAGCACGCCATGCTCCAGCCCGCCCACGTCGGCCACCTCGCCATGCTCCGCTCGCTCATCCGGCAGGGCGCGCAGGATGGCAACTTCGACCGCGAACTCGGCGCGGCGTCGCCCGACTCGGAGGCGTTCTTTGCCAAGCTGAAGCGGGCACTGGTCACGGGCTACTTCGTCGAGGAGGGCCGCTCCGGCCGCGTCGACACCGTTGCCGTTCCCGGCTACGTCTTCTGGCCCGACGACCGTCACAGCGGCTCGCAGCCCGTCGGCTTCGGACTCTTCCGCGCCATCGAGGACGGGTACGAGCTGTGGCTGGCAGGGCTCGACTTCGGGGCCCGCGGCGGCGGACACGGCCGCGCGCTGCTGGCGGCGCTGTTCGCCACAGCGCAAGGCCAGAAGACATGGATCGTGCGCGTCCAGCGCAGCTCCCGCTACGTCAGCGCGCTGCAGCACCTGTTGGCGGATTTCGGCTTTACCGTCGTCGGCGATACGCCGCGCTTGCGCTGGCTCCTGCGCACCGACGCGCCGGCCGGCCTCGCCTCGCGCGTGCGCGACGCCGTTGACGCCCGCAGCGCGCTAAACTAGCCGCGTCGCCAACCTTCCCGAAGTCGCGGCCGCCTGACGCTTTAGGCGGTCTGCGCGCAACGTCATGTCCGGTTCCCGGGACAACGCCCTGAACGTCTTGGGTGGCTCGCTTTCGTCATGCAGCGAATCGCCCCGCACCGGCTTTTTCCGCAACGGCTGCTGCGACACCGGCCCGGACGACACCGGCATCCACACCGTCTGCGCGGTGATGACCGACGCGTTCCTCGTCTATTCGCGGCTGGCGGGCAACGACCTGTCGACGCCCCACCCCGAGTCCGGATTCCCGGGCCTGCGCGCCGGCGACCGCTGGTGCCTGTGCGTCGGCCGCTGGCGCGAGGCGCTCGCCGCCGGCGTGGCGCTGCCGGTGGTGCTCGCCGCCACGCACGAAGAAACGCTGGCCGTGGTCGCACTCGATGATCTCGAGCGGCACGCGACGGCGTGACGCCGCGGGCGCGCATGCAGACCCACCATTCCGGGAGAACGAAGCGATGAAAAGCATGATCGGGGAACCGCGCGTGGTCGAGGCCGGCCGCGGCGCGGCGTGGTGGGGCACGGGCTGGCGGCTGTTCACGTCGAACTTCTGGACGTGGATCGGCATCATGATCATCTACATCATCATCACGGTGCTGATCAGCCAGGTTCCGTATGTCGGCGATGTGGGCCACTGGCTGCTGACGCCCGTGTTCATGGGCGGCCTCATGCTGGGATGCGCGGCCATCGAACGCAACGAACCGCTGCGCGTCGCGCACCTGTTCGAGGGCTTCCAGGGCGTGCATTTCGTGCCGTTGATGATCATCGGCGCCGTCAACATCGCGCTGGCGCTCGGCATCGGCGCCCTCGCCGTCGCCGGCGTCATGGGCGGCATGAAGCTGGCCGACGTGGCCCGCATGGGCGCGATTGGCGATCCGTTCGAGGCATTCCTGGGATCGGCGCGCGCGATGACCGGCACCGGCCTGCTGACGATGCTGCTGATCCTCGTCATCGCCGCTGTGTTCGCGATGCTGAACTGGTTCGCGCCGGCACTGGTCGCGCTGCGCGGCGCCACGGCCTTCGAGGCGATGAAGCTGTCGTTCATGTCCAGCCTGCGCAACTGGGCGCCGTTTCTCGTCTACGGCGCCATCGGGATCGCCATCGTCGTCGCCGCCTTCCTGCTGTTCGGCGGCCTGGCTCTGCTGCTGGGCGCGGGCGCGCTCTTGGGCAGCAGCAACAATGGCTGGGGCGCGGTGATCGGGCTGGTCGTGCTGTTCGTCGTCCTCGCGATGATCGCAGCGCTGCTCGTATGGCCGGTCGTGTTCGGCACGACCTACGCCGGCTACAAGGACACGCTCGGCGTGGCGGACGACGAGATCGGCAATCCCGCGTACCAGTGACGGCACGCGGCGCCGTTCAGTGTGCCTGTTCCCAGTTGGCGCCCACGCCCACGTCGACGACCAGCGGCACGCGCAACTCGGCCACGCCGGTCATCAATCCGGGCAGGTCGCGACGGATGCGCTCGACCTCGGCATTCGGCACTTCGAGCACGAGCTCATCGTGCACCTGCAGCACCAGCCTCGTATCGAGCTGCTCGCGGTCGAGCGCGCCCTGCACGGCGATCATCGCGAGCTTGATGAGATCGGCCGCCGTGCCCTGCATCGGCGCGTTGATGGCGGCGCGCTCGGCGCCCGCGCGTCGCGGCCCGCCCCCGGCCTTGATGTCGGGCAGCCATAGCCGGCGGCCGAACACCGTCTCGACGTAACCGTGCTCGCGCGCGAGTTCGCGCGTGCGCTGCATGTACTCCGCCACGCCCGGGTAGCGGGCGAAATACTTGTCGATGAACTGCTGCGCCGCGCCGCGCTCGATCCCGAGCTGCTGCGCGAGCCCGAACGCGCCCATGCCGTAGATCAGTCCGAAATTCACCGCCTTGATGTACCGCCGCTGGTCGAACGTAACCTCCGCCGGCGTGCAGCCGAAGATCTCCGCGGCCGTGGCGCGATGGATGTCGAGGCCCGCGTGAAACGCGTGCAGCAGTGCCGGGTCTTCCGACAGATGCGCCATGATCCGCAGCTCGATCTGCGAGTAATCGGCGGACACGAGCACGTGGCCGGGCGGCGCGATGAACGCTTCGCGAATGCGCCGGCCTTCCGCCGTGCGCACCGGGATGTTCTGCAGGTTCGGATCGCTGGAGGCGAGCCGTCCGGTGACCGCCGTCGCCTGCGCAAATGTAGTGTGGACACGGCCCGTCGCCGCGTTGATCATCTGCGGCAACTTGTCCGTGTACGTGGACTTGAGCTTCGATACCGAGCGATGCTCGAGCAGCACCTTCGGCAGCGGAAAGTCGGCCGCCAGTTCCTGCAGCACTTCCTCGTCGGTCGACGGCTGCCCGGTCGCGGTCTTCTTGATGACGGGCAGGTTCATCCGCTGGAACAGGATCTCCCCCAACTGCTTGGGCGAACCCAGGTTGAACGGCTGGCCCGCCAGCTGGTGCGCCTGCTGCTCGAGCGCGACCACGCGCTCGCCCAGCTCGCGGCTCTGCTGCGACAGCAATTGCGCGTCGATCAGGATGCCGTTGCGCTCCATGCGGAACAGCACTTCGCGCACCGGCATCTCGAGCTGCGTGTAGACGTAATCGAGCCTTGCGTCGGCGGTGATGTGCGGATGCAGCGCCCGGTGCAGCCGCAACGTGATGTCGGCATCCTCGGCCGAGTATTGCGTCGCGTGGTCGAGCGCCACCTGCTCGAATGCGATCCGGTTGGCGCCCTTGCCCGTCACCTCGTCGTACGTCAGCGTCTTGACGTTCAGATGTCGCCACGCGAGGTTGTCCATGTCGTGCGGCTTGTGCGACTCGAGGACGTACGACTCGAGCAGCGTGTCGTGCGCCACGCCGCGCAGCACGAGGCCGTGGTTGGCGAATGCGT
>JBDTNR010000336.1:0-4487 GCA_039933655.1 Betaproteobacteria bacterium
GCCGGCGCGATCTTCCACGCGGGAATCGCGATCGGAAAGTTCCACGGCGTGATGAGGCCGATGACGCCCAGCGGTTCGCGCGTGACCTCGACGTCGACGCCCGGACGCACCGACGCGAGCTTCTCGCCGGCCTGCCGGACGACCTCGCCGGCGAAGAACCGGAAGATCTGGCCGGCACGCGCGGCTTCGCCGATGCCTTCGGCCAGCGTCTTGCCTTCCTCGCGCGACAGCAGCGTGCCGAGTTCGTCCTTGCGCGCCAGGATCTCCGCGCCCGCCTTGTCGAGGATGTTCGCGCGGTCCTGGATGTCGCCGGTCGACCACGCCGGAAATGCCTGCTTCGCCGCAGCGATCGCCGCCTGCGCCTGCGCGGCATCCGCCTGCGCGTATTCGCCGACGACGTCGCTCGTGTCCGACGGATTGCGGTTGACGGTGACCGAGTTGCCGGCCACCCATTCGCCGCCGATGTAGTTCCTGAACAATTGCGTCATGTCTGTGGGTCCCGATTCGTGTCTAGAGAATGCCGCGCCGCGCCAGGCTCTTCATCAGCGCGCCCGAGCCGTACGTCCACGGCGCGATGCGATCCGACGTATTGACGCGATTGACGAGTGCGCCGAGCCTCGGTGTGGCGATCGTCACGATGTCGCCGATGACGTGCGTGAATCCCTGCCCGGGTCCGTGCCGATCCTTGGTGGGCGCGAACATCGTGCCCAGGAACAGCACGAAGCCGTCGGGATACTGGTGATTGGGGCCGATCGCCTGCCCCGCGAGATCGAGCGGGTCGCGGCTGATCATCGAAATGGCGCTCGAACCGTCGAGCGTGAAGCCGTCCGGGCCGTCGACACGCATCGCGAGATCGCAGCGACGCACGTCGTCGATGCCGAAATGCGCATCGAAGAGGCGGATGAACGGACCGATCGCGCATGACGCATTGTTGTCCTTCGCCTTGCCGAGCAGCAGCGCGCTGCGGCCCTCGAAGTCGCGCAGGTTGACGTCGTTGCCGAGCGTGGCGCCGACCGTGCGGCCATGGGCGCCGACGGCGAGCACGATCTCCGGCTCCGGATTGTTCCATTCGGACTTCGGATGGATGCCGATCGCAGCACCCGTGCCCACCGCCGACATCGGCTGCGACTTGGTGAAGATCTCGGCATCGGGCCCGATGCCCACTTCGAGGTACTGCGACCACGCGTGTTGCGCGATCAGCGCGTCTTTCAGCCGCGCCGCCTCCGGCGAGCCGGGCCGCACGCTCGACAGGTTGTCGCCGATGACGGCGACGATCGCCGTGCGCACGCTCTCGGCCTTCGCCGGGTCGCCGCGCGCCTGCTCCTCGATCACGCGCTCGAGCATGCTCGCGACGAACGTGACGCCGGCCGCCTTGATCGCCTGCAGGTCGCACGGCGCGAGCAGCCACGGCAGTGCGGGGTCGCGCGCGTCTTCGGCCGAGTTCGCGAGCACCGCCGCCAGCGGCGCGATGCGGGGCAAGGCGCCGGCACCCCGGATCGCTGCCGCCGGATCGGGCAGATTGGTGAGCGCGCTCGATGTCGGCGCCACGGACGACAGGTCGACGAGGTCGTCGCCGCGGACGCCGACGAGCACGGCTCCATCGACAGCGGGCACCCACGCGCGGCCCACCAGCGCGGCGTGTGCGCGATCGGCGGGAAGGCAGGCGGCGACAGTCAGGCGTTCTTTCATGGCTTCGATCGACTCGGGAAGTGAAGGACCGGCGGGAAACGAAAGGATAACCGACCGGCCCGGCGCGAAGCTATGCCAGAATGTGCGCGGTACGCCGCCTCGATCCGCTGTCCACGCCCGTTCCCGCACAAGTCCACCATGCCCACGTCCGCACCGGAAGCCGCCGCGCAATTCCTGTTCGCTGCCCGCCACCGCGGGGCGCCCGGCCCGCGCATTCCGGTCGAATCCCGTCCGGCGAACGTCGCGGAGGCGCTCGCTGTCCAGCGGCGTCTCGGCGAACTCATCGGGCAGCCGATCGGCGGCTGGAAGTGCTCGGTGCCGTCGGAGGCGCGGCCGGTGCTGGCCGCGCCGATCTTCGCGCCGACGATCCGTTCGGAGCCGCCCTACCCGGTGATCGGTACCGGCGCCATCGCGAAAGTCGAGCCCGAAATCGCATTCGTGCTCGCGCGCGACCTGCCTGCGCGCGCCACGCCATACAGCGAGGCCGAGGTCCGCGGCGCGCTGCGCGAGGCGCGCTTCGTGCTGGAGATCATCGGCACGCGCTACGCGGATCCGACGGACATCACGTTTCCCGAAATGCTCGCCGACAGCGTCCTCAATCAGGGACTGTTCGTCGGCCCCGTCGTGCCCGATGCCTTCAACCGGCCGCTCGAAGCGTTCCCCGTCACCGTGCGCGCGAGCAACGGCGTGCTTGCGACCCGCGACGGCAAGCACCCCGATGAGCATCCGCTGCGGCCGCTCTTCTGGCTGGCCAATCACCTGGCGGCCACCAGCACACCGCTCTCCGCCGGCCAGATCGTCACCACCGGCTCGTACTGCGGCGTGATCGAAGTGCCGCTCGGCGAGCCGCTGACGTTTGCGTACGGCGATCTCGGCACCTTGTCGGTGACGCTGACGCGCGCCGCGTGACGGCCGTCGGGAAATGCTTGAACCACGAAGCGTGCGAAGTAGACGAAGAAAACAAATTCAGGGGAATCCTCCGGTGTCGAATTCATTCGTGTTCTTCCTGACCTTCGTGGTTCATGGTTCCGCCTTGGAACCCCGCGCATGAGCCTCGCCGGACTCGGCGTCGTCGCGATCTGGCACGACTTGCTGCCCGCCGCCAAGGACGACTTCCACGAGTGGCACAACCGCGAGCACATGCCCGAGCGCGTCGGCATTCCCGGCTTCCGGCGCGGCCGACGTTACGTCGCGATCAGCGGTGCGCCCGAGTACTTCAATCTCTACGAGGCCGACAGCCCGGAGACCCTCGCCGGGCAGGATTACTTGAACCGCCTGAATGCGCCGACGCCATGGACGCAGCGCGTCGTCCCGTCGTTTCGCAACGTCGCGCGGTCCATCTGTCGCGTGGCGTTCACCAACGGCGTCGGCAGCGGCGGCGTCATGCTGACGCTGCGCTTCGACATCGACGCCGCGCATCGCGACAGCACGATCGATGCACTGCGCCGGCGGCTGCTGCCGCCACTCGTCTATCGGAAAGGTGTGGCCGGTGTTCACCTCTGCCTCGCCGACGAGGCCGCCAGCAACGTCCAGACGGAAGAAAAAAAGGTGCGCGCGGACGCCACGGAGGTTCCGACCTGGATCGTGCTGATCGAGGGCAATGCAGTGCCCGATGTCGATGCCGCCGCCGACGACCTGGTGCCGACGCTCAAGGCCCATGGCGCGGCCGCGCCGCAGCGCGCCGTCTACCGCCTCGAGTTCACGCGGCTCAAGACACCCTGGAGCGCGGGATAGCCGCGCGCCGCTTGTCCGGAGTTCGCTCTATGGTCCTCGTGCCGCCGATGGCGCGATGACGACCGACGCCACCCGCCGCGGCGCGCCCGATGCGGCGCTCTTCCCCGAGATCGAGCCGTACGCGACGGGCCGGCTGGCGCTCGACACCGTCCACACGATGCAATGGGAAGTCTGCGGCAATGCCGCCGGCGTCCCGCTCGTGTTCCTGCACGGGGGCCCCGGCGGCGGGTCGCTGCCGCATCATCGCCGGTTCTACGATCCGGCGTTCTGGAACATCGTCCTCTACGACCAGCGCGGAGCCGGACGCTCGACGCCCACGGCCAGCCTCGTCGACAATACGACGCAGCACCTGGTCGCCGATCTCGACCGACTGCGCGAGATGCTGAAGATCGACCGCTGGCTCGTCTTCGGCGGATCGTGGGGCTCGACGCTCGCGCTGGCGTATGCGCAGGCGCATCCGGACCGCGTGCTGGGCCTCGTGCTGCGCGGCATCTTTCTCGCGACGCGGCCCGAGCTCGACTGGTTCATGCACGGCATCCGCACCATGTTTCCGGAGGCGTGGCGAGCGTTCGCCGGTTTCCTGCCCGAGCGCGAGAGGGACGACCTCCTTGGCCACTACCACCGGCGATTGACCGATCCCGATCCCGCCATCCACATGCCGGCGGCACACGCATGGGACCGGTACGAGAGCGCATGCTCGACGCTGCTGCCGCAGCCCGAGCAGATGACGAAATTCGACGGCGACGCCTCGGCGCTCGCGATCGCGCGCATCGAGGCGCATTACTTCGTCCACGAGGGCTTCCTGCGCGCCGGTGAGTTGCTGGCAGGCATCCCGCGCATCCGGCACCTGCCGTGCACGATCGTGCAGGGCCGCTACGACATCGTCTGCCCGCCCGTCACCGCCGACGCGCTGGCGCGCACGTGGCCGGAGGCCGAGTACGTCGTCGTTCCCGACGCCGGACACTCGGTGCGCGAGCCCGGCATCACCCGCGAGCTCGTCAACGCGGTGCGGAGAATGGAACGCTGCGTGCGCAAAACGCGCGAGTGAAGCAATCGCGCGTTTT
>JBDTNR010000337.1:0-4469 GCA_039933655.1 Betaproteobacteria bacterium
TCGCTGGTTCTCCTCGCGAACCAGGGAGGTACTCGACGACATGGCGCGGCACGGGCTTGCGACCGGGCACCCGCGGCCTCTAGCGGGCGGGCGGGCGCGGTCCCTCGAGCACGGCGTCACCGGTGATCGTCACCGTGACATCGGTATCGCCGCCTTCGACCGCCACCGGCGGGGCAGCCGCGGACATCGCGCTCGCCGCCATCCGGTACATCGGCTGCGGGCGGCCGGCATCGGCGGTCTGGATGGACACGCGACCCATGCGCCAGCCGTCGAACCCGAAGCCGCGTGCGGCGTTCTGCGCACGCGCCTGCCACGCCTTGATCGCCTGCTGCGCAAGCGCATCCTCCGCCCGGCGCCTGGCCTCCGGACTCACGGCGAAGTTCATGCCGGAGAGCAGGAGCAGGTCCTCTGCCTGCAGCTTCGACACCAGCGACGCCATCGACACGAAGTCCGCGCCTTCGAGATTCAACGTCTGCGTAACACGCCAGCGCGGAGGCAGGTTCTTTTCCGTCACCTGGTACGACGAGTAGCCGGAGGTCTTGACCTCGATGCCGCTGACGGCCCTGGCCCGCGCCAGCGCCTTGGCCATTCGCGCATTGACGTCCGCGGCGGCGCGCACGGGATCGGCGTTGTCCGCTTCCGCGCGCAGCCACGCGTACATCCGGTCGTTGGCGACCGCCGCGGTGGCAGCGGCGCTTAAGCTGACCGTCGGCACGGCGGGCGGCGGCGGATCGGCGGCGAGCGCGGCGCCGACGCAGGCCAGGCTTGCGGCGACGACGAGCGACATCGTCCATCGGTTCATGCGGAACTCCTTCGTGCGAGGCGGATGCGATCCGGCAGTGCTTCGATCGCCGCGCGGTTGGTCCAGGAAAAACACTTCGCCGCGGCGTCGCGCCATGGCAGCCACGCGTACTGCAGGTGCTCGCGCGGCGCGAGCCGGACCGGCACGCGCCCCGGGGCGGCCAGGCCGAACGCATGTTCGGTGTTGTGCGTGGTCCCCGGCGCATAGCGGTACTGCCACTGCGTGTAGATCTCGAACACGTTCTCCATCCGCCAATCGTCGAGCCCGCCGTAAGCGGCAGCGTCGATGCCCGTTTCCTCGCGCAGTTCGCGCAGCGCCGTCTGCATCAGTGTTTCGCCGGGCTCCTGGCTGCCGGTCACCGATTGCCAGTAGTCGGGATAATCGGCACGCTCGATCAGCAGCACGTCGAGCTCCGACGTGTAGACGACGATGAGCGCCGACACCGGGATCTTGTAGCGGATTTGCATGGGCGGGCGGCATCCATTCCCGTATCAACGGGGACACGTGCAGGAAGGGGTCGAGGAGGTCGTGCCGCCGCTCAAGCGTGCGTCAGCCGGTGAAGATCCAGAACGCCACGTGGCGTTCCTTCCAGAATTCGCTGGCCTCGGCGAAGATTTCCTCCAGCGTCGACCAGTCGGTCGGATGCTCGCGCCGGTAGGTGCCGCTGCCGGCGAAAGCGATGACGCGTCCCGACTTGCCGAGCCAGTCGCGGTCCTCGAGCACGTCGGCAAGCGCGTCCCAGTTGTGACCGAAATGCTCCGGAAGCTTGAGCGAGCGATCGAGTTCCGCGAAGAGCCCCGTGCGGTCCTTCGCGTGCGCGAGATCGACTGCGGAGAACTTGAGGTGCGCGTGCGCGGCGGCGGCTTTCAGCGGCTCGGCGGAGCCGGTCCAGGGCACCACGCCGGCGTCATCGATACTGGTGAAGTCGGGAGCCTTCATTCGCGGATCCTCGCAAAGGACTGGTAGTGATCGGCCGTGTAGTAGCAGACCGCCGGCGAGCGCTGCGGGCCGCCGCAGACGATGCGGCGGGCGCCGCGGCCTTTTACGCCGGGCGTGGGCACGGTGTACTCGTGATAATAGCCACGGGCGTGCGCCGGGAGAAGGTACTCGCGGTTGCCGAACACGACGCCGTCGCGCTCGTGCCGGAATGGCCCGCCGGACTGCACCTGCGCAAGCACCGTGCGCGCTTCGCTGGGCAGCGCGCTGACGGCGATGTCGGGAAGCGCATCCGGACTCGTGCGGCCGAGCACCACCGGCGCCACGAAAAACGCCGCCGCCAGCACGAGGCCGGCGGCGGCGTTGCGGACATGGCGCGCGGTGAACATGCGCACCAGTTTACTGCATCGCGCGGTCAGGCTGTCCTGGCGGCGTCCGAAGGCCGCACCCGGATGTGCAGATCGCGCAACTGCTGCTCGGTGACCGGCGTCGGCGCGTCGACCAGCAGGTCCTGGCCGCGCTGTGTCTTCGGGAACGCGATGACGTCGCGGATCGATTCGGCGCCGCACATCATCGCCACGATGCGGTCGAGGCCGAACGCGATGCCGCCATGCGGCGGCGCGCCATATTGCAGCGAGTTCAGCAGAAAGCCGAATTTTTTCTGCTGGTCTTCCGGCGTGATGCCGAGCGCCGCGAACACCTTCTGCTGCACTTCCGGCCGGTGAATCCGCACCGACCCGCCGCCCATCTCCCATCCGTTCAGCACGACGTCGTACGCCTTCGCGATCGCGTGCCCCGGAGCGGACGAGAACAGCTCCTCGTGGCCGTCCTTCGGCGCGGTGAACGGATGGTGCCGCGCCGCCCACGTCTTGTTCTCGTCGTCGAATTCGAACATCGGGAAATCGACGACCCACAGCGGCTTCCAGCCGGCCTGCGCCAGCCCGCGCTCGTGCCCGACCTTCGCGCGCAGCGCGCCCAGCGCGTCGTTGACGATCTTTTCCTTGTCGGCGCCGAAGAAAATGAGGTCGCCGTTGGCAGCACCAGTGCGCGCGAGAATCTCGCGCAGCACCGGTTCCGGCAGGAACTTGACCACCGGCGATTGCAGGCCTTCCTCGCCGAGCTTCGTGACGTCGTTGACCTTGATGTAGGCAAGGCCGCCGGCGCCGTAGATCTTCACGAACGTCGTGTAGTCGTCGATTTCCTTGCGCGACAGGGTGCCGCCGCCCGGTACGCGCAACGCAGCCACGCGGCCGTTCGGCAGGTCGGCCGCGGCGCGAAAGATCTTGAAGTCCACGGTCTTCATGACGTCGGTCAGCTCCGTCAGCTCGAGCGGGACGCGCAGGTCGGGCTTGTCGGAGCCGTACCTGCCCATCGCCTCCGCGAACGTCATCACCGGGAACGGGCTCGGCAGGTCGACGCCGAGCGCCTCCTTGAACATCGTGCGCACCAGGCCTTCCATCAGGTCGCGGATCTCGAGCTCGGTGAGAAACGACGTCTCGATGTCGATCTGCGTGAACTCCGGCTGGCGATCGGCGCGGAGGTCCTCGTCGCGGAAGCACTTGACGATCTGGTAGTAGCGGTCGAACCCCGCCATCATCAGCATCTGCTTGAAGAGCTGCGGCGATTGCGGCAGTGCGTAGAACTGGCCGTGGTGGACGCGCGATGGCACGAGGAATTCGCGCGCGCCTTCAGGGGTCGACTTGTAGAGCGTCGGCGTCTCGATGTCGATGAAGCCGTGCGCGTCGAGGTAGCGGCGCGCCGACATCGCAGTGCGATAGCGCAGCATCAGGTTCTTCTGCATTTGCGGGCGCCGCAGGTCGAGCACGCGGTTCTCGAGGCGCACCGTCTCGGACAGGCCCTCGTCGTCCATCTGGAACGGCGGCGTCAGTGAGGCGTTCAGCACGACGATCTCGTGCGCCAGCACCTCGATCTCCCCCGACACGAGGTTCGTGTTGACGGTGCCGGCGGGGCGCGACCGCACCCTGCCGGTCACCGCGACGCAGTACTCGTTGCGCAGCGTCTCGGCGGTCGCGAACGTCGCGGCGCGATCCGGGTCGCAGACGACCTGCACCAGGCCCTCGCGGTCGCGGAGGTCGATGAAGATGACGCCGCCATGGTCGCGGCGGCGGTGAACCCAGCCCATCAGCGTCACGGTCTGGTCGAGATGGCGGCGGTCGATGCGGCCGCAGTAGTCGGTGCGTTTCACGGCGAGTCTCCGGAATGTTCGGTTCGAGGGGATGGCGGGTATTGGGGGAGCGGGCCGCCGACGCGCGCCGCGGCGACCGTCAGCGGTCGGCCACGTGCGGTGCGCGCCGCGACCCGGTCAATTTCGGGAGTCGGACGCCGTTTCGGCGAGGGCAGGGGTCGCGGCGCCTGCAGCGGGCGGACGCCCCGGCGCGGGGATCGTGGCGCCGCGCGGCGCGACCACGCCCATCGAGATCACGTACTTGAGTGCCTCGTCGACCGTCATGTCGATTTCGCGGACGCGCGACCGGGGCACGATGATGAAATAGCCCGAAGTCGGGTTCGGCGTCGTCGGCACGTAGACGCTCACGTGGTCGTCGCCGAGGTGCGCGGCGATCGCGGGCGCCGGCGTGCCGGTCAGGAAGGCGATCGTCCACGAATTGTCGTGCGGGAATTCGACGAGCAGCGCCTTGCGGAAGGCGTTGCCCGAATCCGACAGCAGCGTGTCGCTGACCTGCTTGACCGACGAGTAGATCGACTTGACGAC
>JBDTNR010000338.1:0-4450 GCA_039933655.1 Betaproteobacteria bacterium
ACGCACGCGGCGATCGCCTGGTTGCTGCGCAGCGCCTCGGAGCCGCCGCGCAGGATCGTCGCGTTGCCGGACTTGAGACACAGGCCGGCGGCATCGGCGGTCACGTTGGGCCGTGATTCATAGATGATGCCGACGACGCCCAGCGGCACGCGCATCCTCCCGACCTGGATGCCGGTCGGCCGAAAACGCAAGTCCGTGATCTCCCCCACGGGGTCGGGCAACGCGGCGATTTCGGCGAGGCCGTCCGCCATGGCCAGCACGGACTTGGGCGTCAGCGCGAGCCGGTCGACGAAGGCCGCGTCGTGCCCGGCGGCGCGCGCGGCGGCGACGTCTTCCGCGTTGGCGGCGAGCAGGCGGGACTCCTCGCGGCGAATCGCCGTGGCCATCGCCTGCAGCGCATGGTTGCGGGCATTCGTATCCGCGCGGGCGACCAGGCGCGCGGCACTGCGCGCGGCCTCGCCAACGGCGCCCATGTAGGCGGCGACGTCGGCAAAATCCGTCAGACCCGGGATGCGCAGGTTGGTCATCCGTTTATTCTAACGCGACTGGCCCGCAGCGCAGCCCGGGGCGCCGTCCTGCCGTGGTGCCCTCAAAGGCGTCCGGCGCACGGCGGTTTCTTGCCCGGGGTCAACCCCCGGCCGCCGCCGGGAGGCGAGAATCGCCGTAGTGCAACCGCCGAAGCGAGGGCCGACATGCTAGTCCGCGACCGCATGAGTGCGCATCCCGTCACCATCCGCAGCGATGCGGATTACAAGGTTGCGTTGCGACTGATGCAGCAGCACGGCGTTCATCATCTGCCGGTGCTGGACGAGCGCGACCAGCTGGTCGGCATCGTCGCCGAGCGTGACCTGCTGCTGGCCGCCACGCATCACCTGCAAGCGGTCGTTGAAGTGGGGGAGGTCATGCATCGCGGCGTCGTGACGGCGAAGCGCGACATGCCGATCGCCGAAGCGGCGGTGCTGATGGTCGACCATCGGATCGGAGGCCTGCCCGTCGTCGATGGCCGGCAGCGCGTCGTCGGCGTGATCACCGAGTCGGACATCTTCCGCGCGTTCGTGGAGATGCAGGGCGACGCGAAGACGGCGGCGCGCGCGAAGCCCGCGCCTTAGCCCGTCGAGGCGGCAACGCGCAAGCGCGATGACCTGTCCACGATACCGCGGCCGGCATTGATGAGTTACGAACGGCTGGATGCGAGGCTCGACGGCGCGGTGGCCGTCATCGCGCTCAATCGCCCCGACAAGGCCAATGCGCTCGACCTGCCGATGTGGCACGAGATCCGCGCGGCGATGCGCTGGCTGGATGAGACGCCCGAGGCGCGCGTCGGCATCCTGTGCGCGGCCGGCAGCCAGTTCACGGCGGGCATCGACCTCGCGCTGCTGTCCGGTGTCGGCGAGCGCATCGCCGATCCCTGCGACGGGCGCGCGCGCGAAAAATTGCGCCGCCTGATCCTCGAGCTCCAGGACACGCTGACGGCGATCGAACGCTGCCGGAAGCCGGTGATCGCCGCGATCCATGGCGCCTGCATTGGCGCCGGCGTGGATCTCGTCACCGCCTGCGACATGCGCTACTGTTCGGCGGACGCCACGTTCGCCGTTCGCGAAATCGATGTCGGCATGACGGCCGACGTCGGCACGCTGCAGCGGCTGCCGCGCATCGTCGGCGAGGGCATGGCGCGCGAACTTGCCTATACGGGCCGCACCGTGGACGGCCGCGAAGCCCAATCCATCCGCCTCGTGAATTGTTGCTTCGCGACGCGGGCGGAACTCATGGCCGGGGCGAGCGGGATCGCCGCCGCCATTGCCGCCAAGTCGCCGCTGGCGATCCGCGGCACCAAGGAAATGATCACCTACGCCCGCGATCATTGCGTCGCCGACGGACTCAACTACGTGGCGACATGGAACGCCGCGATGCTGATGGCCAGCGACCTGCCGGAGGCGCTGCAGGCGGCGCGCGAGAAGCGTCCGCCGCGGTTCCGCGACTAGGAATCTAGCGCGGTGGCGTCAGCGTGGTGACGCCGGTCCCCGTACCCATCAGGATGACGTCGGCACCGCGATGCGCGAACAGCCCGACGGTCACGACACCCGCGATCTGGTTGATGCGCGTCTCGAGCGCCACCGGGTCGTCGATCGCGACGCCGCCGACGTCGAGGATCACGTTGCCGTTGTCGGTGACCAAGCCCATGCGCCACGCGGGCTGGCCGCCCAACCGGACCATCTCGCGCGCGACATAGCTGCGCGCCATCGGGATCACTTCCACCGGCAGCGGAAACTGCCCAAGCACCGGCACCAGCTTCGACTGGTCGACGATGCAGACGAATTTGCGACCGACGGCCGCGACGATCTTCTCGCGCGTCAGCGCGCCGCCGCCGCCCTTGATCATCGCGCCCCATTTCGTCACCTCGTCGGCGCCGTCGATGTAGACGGGCACGTCGTCGACGTTGTTCAGTTCCTCGACGTCGATGCCGTAGGACTTGAGCCGCTCGGTCGACTTCACCGAGCTCGACACCGCGCCCTTGATCCGGTGCTTGATCTTCGCGAGCTCGTCGATGAAGAATGAGGCGGTCGTGCCGGAGCCCACGCCGATCCACGCGTCGTCGACGACGTACTTGATCGCCTCGCGGGCGACGGCCTGCTTCAGTTCGTCCTGGGTCACGATGGTCCTCGTAGGCTTTCCGGCATTCTAGCAGCGCGCTTCGCGACGACTGCCGTCGTCGCGAGCGTCGTCACCTCGCCGCGGCCCGCGCGGGCCACACGCGCCGCGCCAGCTTTACGACGAGCAGGATGACCGCGCCTGCGGCAACGCCGATCAACGCGTTCGCGACCATCGGTCCCACGACGTGCAGGACGCCGCCGATGCCGGGGATCGACGCGAGCCCGGCCGCGACGCCGTCGATCGCATGCTGGAGCGGCCCGATGCCGTGCACGAGGATGCCGCCGCCGACGAGGAACATCGCCGCCGTACCGGCGATCGACAGCGCTTTCATGAGATACGGCGCCGAACGCAGGATGGCGGCGCCCACCGTGCGCTGCAACCCCGCCCACCCGCCGTTGCCCGAGCGCCGGGAGAGGTACAGGCCCGCATCGTCCAGCTTGACGATGCCCGCCACCAGTCCGTACACCCCGACCGTCATCAGGATCGCAATGCCGACCAGCACGGCGACCCGCACGCCGAACGTGGCGCCCGCGACGGTGCCCAGCGAGATGACGACGATCTCGGCCGACAGGATGAAGTCGGTGCGGATGGCGCCCTTGATCTTGCCTTTTTCCAACGCGACGAGGTCGGTGCCGGGATCGGAGGCGGCACGCGCGAGCGCCTCGCGTTTTGTCGCACGCTCCGCGGGGCCGGAGAGGAACCGGTGCGCGAGCTTCTCGAAACCCTCGTAGCAGAGAAAAGCACCGCCGGCCATCAGCAGCGGGGTGATCGCCCATGGTGCAAGCGCGCTGATGGCGAGCGCCGTCGGCACGAGGATCGCCTTGTTGACGGCGGAACCCTTCGCGACCGCCCACACCACCGGCAGTTCGCGGTTGGCGCGTACGCCCGACACCTGCTGCGCGTTCAGTGCGAGGTCGTCACCCAGGACGCCGGCGGTCTTCTTGGTGGCGACCTTGGTGAGCAGCGCCACGTCGTCCAGGATGCTGGCGATGTCGTCGAGCAGTGCGAGGAGGCCGGTGGCCATCAGCGTGTTCGCGCCGCGACGGCGCGCCATGAGTTGCCGGCAAGGGACCGGAGACGGAACATTAACCGCTTTCGCCGCGCACCCTGGCTACGCATGGACGGCTACCTGGCGCCGACCGCGTAGTGCCCCAAGGCCGGCGTGAACAGCGAGTCCTGTCCTCGGCGGCAGGTGGCCGGTCAGCGGGCGCCGCGGCGCGATGGCCGTGACCAAGACGCCATCCGTCCGGCGCCCCTTCAGATCATCGCCCGCCGCATGTCGGCGAGCAGCGCGCTCAGGTAGGCGGTGAAGCGCGCTGCGGCCGCGCCGTCGATCACCCGATGGTCGTACGACAGCGACAGCGGCAGCAGGAGCCGGGGCGCGAACTCCGTGCCGTTCCACACGGGCTTCATCGCGCTCTTCGACACGCCGAGGATTGCGACCTCCGGTGCGTTGATGATCGGCGTGAACGCCGTGCCGCCAATGCCGCCAAGCGACGAGATCGAGAAGCAGCCGCCCTGCATGTCGGCAGGCGCGAGCTTGCCTTCGCGCGCCTTGGTCGAGAGTTCGCCCATTTCGCGGCCGATCTGCAGCACGCCCTTCTGGTCCGCGTTGCGGATGACAGGCACCACGAGGCCACTCGGCGTGTCGGCCGCGAAGCCGATATGGAAGTACTGCTTGCGAACAAGGTTGTCCCCATCGAGCGACGCATTGAAATCGGGGAACTTCTTCAGCGCCGACACCGACGCCTTGATCAGGAACGCGAGCATCGTCACCTTGATGCCAGCCTTCTCGTTC